>DHEX01000008.1:0-6899 GCA_002400085.1 Clostridiaceae bacterium UBA4839
CGGAACTTTCGGTTCCGCTTTTATAATAAATAAATTAATTTACTTCTGCTCCGTTAAATAAAGCTTCAAACTCATCTGCTTCAAGTTTTTCCTTTTCAAGTAAAGCAGTTGCAACATTATGAAGTCTGTTCATATTCTCTTTAAGAAGAGTTTCTGCCTTTTCATATGCAACTTCAACTATCCTTCTTATTTCTTCGTCAATTTGTGCTGCAACTTCTTCGCTATAATTTCTGCCCTTAGAAAAATCTCTTCCGAGGAATACCTCATCATGACCAGAACCAAGTTCTATTGGTCCTAAAGCATCACTCATACCATATTCAGTAACCATCTTTCTTGCAATATTTGTAGCTCTTTCGATATCATTTTTAGCTCCTGTACTAATATCATTCATCACAAGTTTTTCTGCAACTCTACCCCCAAGAAGTGTTACAATTTCTTCCTCAAGCTCTGTTTTTGAAGCATAGAATTTATCTTCTGTTGGAAGAGATAATGTGTATCCTCCTGCTCTTCCTCTTGGAATAATGCTTATTTGATGAACAGGGTTTGTATTTGGAAGAAGCCTTGTTACTACTGCATGACCTGCTTCATGATATGCAGTTAGTTTTCTTTCCTTTTCGCTCATAACTCTGCTTTTCTTTTCAGGACCTGCAAGCACTCTTGTAATAGATTCCTCAAGTTCGCTCATTCCAATCGCCTTTTTATTTCTTCTTACAGCTAAAAGTGCTGCCTCATTCATTAAATTTTCAAGGTCAGCTCCTGTAAACCCAGGGGTACCCTTAGCAAGAATGCTAAGATCTACGTCTTCTTCAAGAGGCTTATTTTTTGAGTGAACCTTTAATATAGCTTCTCTTCCTTTAATATCAGGAACGTTTACAACAATCTGCCTGTCAAATCTTCCTGGTCTTAAAAGTGCTGGATCCAAAATATCAGGTCTATTGGTTGCAGCAATCATAATTATTCCTTCATTAGCACTAAACCCATCCATTTCAACTAAAAGCTGATTTAATGTCTGTTCTCTTTCATCATGACCGCCGCCAAGCCCTGCACCCCTTTGTCTTCCAACAGCATCAATTTCATCTATAAAAATAATACATGGTGAATTTTTCTTTGCATTCTCAAAGAGATCCCTTACTCTTGAAGCTCCAACTCCAACAAACATCTCAACAAAATCTGAACCGCTTATACTGAAAAATGGAACTCCTGCCTCACCTGCCACAGCCTTAGCAAGAAGCGTTTTACCAGTTCCGGGAGGACCTACAAGAAGAACTCCTTTTGGGATTCTAGCGCCAAGTTCAATATACTTTCTTGGCTGCTTTAAGAAATCAACAATTTCAATTAGTTCGCCCTTCTCCTCATCGGCACCTGCCACATCATCAAAGGTAACTTTTTGCTTATCATCAGTTGCAAGTTTTGCATGGCTTTTGCCGAAATTCATTACGCCTTTCCCTCCACCGCCTGTCTGGGATTGCTGAATAAATATGAACCAAACTATTCCAAGCATTATAATCATAATAACATTTGGAATTACTGAAACCCAGAGAGGGTATCTTGTTGGAGGGAGGAAGGTTACATCCATCTGAAGTTTCTCAGTATGATTTGTGTTATAATTAGTTACTAACCTTTGAAATTCATCAGTACTCCCTATGTTGACTTTAAAAAGTGTCCCATCTTTAAGTTCACCTGTAGAATCAGAGGTCTCAGTATTTATTTCAATACTTTTAACATTATTATTTTCAATTTGAGCTATAAGCTCGTTATACTTCATTTCTGTCTTTTTAGTAGGTGTTTGTTCTAATAAACTTACGGCTAAGAAAAATGCAATGATTATAAGCAGCCAAACACTGGCGCTTTTCATAAATGACTTTTTCATTTTAGCCCCCCTTTCTGCTTTATAAGCATGTTTTTCTATTTTTTTAGTTATTTTAAATACTTTAGTTTAACAAATAATAATAATATCATATTATGTATTTTTAAACAATTAAATTGTTTTTTACTTTTTGTAAACTTCTTCTTTAAGTATTCCAATATAAGGAAGTTGTCTAAACTTTTCAGCATAATCAAGACCATAACCTACTACAAATTCGTCAGGTATAGTAAATCCTATGTAATCAGCCTTTATATCAACTTTTCTTCTATAAGGCCTATCAAGAAGACATGCTATTTTAAGGCTCTTAGGTCTTTTCCCCATTAAATACTCATAAAGATATTTCAAAGTAGTTCCTGTGTCTATTATGTCCTCTACAATCAGCACATTTTTACCTTCAATATCCGTGTCAAGATCTTTAAGTATTCTTACAACACCGGATGATTTTGAAGATGCACCATAGCTGGAAACTGCCATAAAGTCCATGGACACATCACTTTTCATGCTTCTCATGAGATCTGCCATGAACATTACTGATCCTTTTAATACCCCAATAAAAAGTAAAGCTTCAGAATCATAGTCCACTGAAATTTCCCCAGCAATTTCTTCAACTCTCTTTTTTATGGTCTTTTCATCTAAAAGAATCTTTTCCACAAACTCATCTGCCATTTACTTCACCTCTTAAAATTTTTATCTTTAGGACATTTTTAGTTTCACCATCAATTTTGTATTCCCTTGAATCTCTAAAATTAGGAATCCAAAGTATTTCATTTCTTAAAGCTACTAAGGGAATTGAATTTCTTTTTTCTCTTGGAACTTTTTCATCTATAAATAAATCCTTGAGTTTTTTTCTGCCTTTCATTCCTTTAGGGGAAATAAAATCCCCATCTTTTCTCGTCCTTATTTGAATCTTAAAACCTTCTGCCCTGATTTTAATTTTATCATAATCAAAATATTTTATAAACAAGGAATCATTAAAAATCTCATCATTTTTCTTTATTTCTGCTTCAATTATTAAATTTTCCTCTTTTACATTAATCCTGCCTGGTATATTTAAATTATACTCATATTTTAAACTTTTTAAATATTTATTTTTTATTTTAAACTTTTCATATTCTATTTCACAAATTAAATCATGAGGAAGATCTATCCTCTTGCCTGTTTCACCTTTTTTTATAAGTTCTATACAGTCATCAATATGCTTTAGTTCAATTCCATTTAAGCTTCCTTTTTCTTTTAATATAATTTCTCGTATGATTCTCCTTTTTATAGATACATGTAAGGAATTGAATTCTTTAACACTGAAGCCATCACCTTTTTTAATCTCATTTAATTTTTCTGCTGCTATTTCATTTAAAAATTCATCATCTTTATAAAATAAATCTGAAGAAGTGCAAAGGCTTTTAACTACATTAGGATTTATATTATCCTTTATATAAGGTATAAGCTCAAGTCTTATTTTATTTCTTCTATATACGTTTTCTTTATTAGTGCTGTCAATTACAGGATTTAGTCCATTTTCCTTGCAATAGCTTTCAATTTCGCTTCTTTCTATATATAAAATCGGTCTTATATATTTAAAATCTCTTACAGGGCTTATTCCAGAAAGTCCTGTAGTTCCTGAACCTCTTAAGAAGTTCATTATCATAGTTTCTGCTTGATCATTCATATTATGTGCAGTAGCTATTTTTTGACCTTTAACCTGTTTTAAAACCTCTTCAAAGTATTCATATCTAAGGAACCTTCCTGCTTCTTCTGTTGACATCTTATTTTCTTTAGCAAAGCCTACTGCATCCACTCTTTTAATGAAAATTGGGATATCAAGACTTTCTGCAAACCTTTTAGCATAGTTTTCATCCCTTAAAGCTTCTTCTCCTCTTATTCCATGATTTACATGAACAGCATAGAGTTTTATCCCATATCTATCTTTTAATCTGTTTAATACATGGAGAAGGCATACAGAATCCGGTCCCCCTGAAAGCCCCACTACAATCTTATCTCCATATTGAATCATTTTATATTTTTCAATAGTTTCCCTAACCTTATCTATCATAAATAACACCACTTTTATTTAAATTATCTATCTGTAATACCCCGCCTCGGGCGGGGTATTACAGATACCACACCCTTAGATCAGCTCTTCTAAGAATCACTTTATGAGTATTTCCAAAAAATAAGTTAATATATACAATATATCAGATTTCATTCATAAAAAAAAGAATAAAGCAGTAAAACTTACTGCTTTTTAGGTGCCTGCCTCTTGACATTTGACATTTAGAATCATTAATGGACACATTCCAGCGGAGATAAGAAAAATATATNNAGTTTAACGAAATCACTTAGCTTATCTGGCATTTTAATCCTTAGAACATCTTTGCAAACGGTAAAGTGAATGGAATATATTTTTCTTATCTCCGCGGTGAGTTAAATCTAAACTGGAAATTGAAGTTACTAATTGAAATAGTAAGTCCCATAAACCTATAAAGGATCAATTTGATCCCCATATCTTAGAAACAAGTACTGTCATATCGTCCTTTATTCTATCCCCACATTTCCCCTTGGCGCAGTTTAAAATATATTCTGCAATTTCTTTTGGATTTCCATTATCAAATCCCTTTAAAGTTTTAATAACCCATTCTTCCTTTTTTTCTTCATCTGCATCTATAATACCATCTGAGACCATAAGAATAATATCACCATTTTTAAGCTCTATAATATCACTTTCTATTTCCACCTCATCTAAAATACCTGCAGGAAGGCTTGAGCTCTTAATAGTATAAACACAGTTCCCTGATTTTATAAATGTAGCAGCACAGCCTGCTTTTATAAATTCTGCTACTCCGCTGTAAAGATCAACAATACCCATATCAATAGTTGCATAGCTTTCACCACAAGCTTTAATGGCTAAAGCAGAGTTTACAGCTTTTATAATAGTATCTCTTTCAAACCCAGCTTCAAGGAACTTTTCAAGCATAGAAATAGTTGCTTCGCTTTCTGCTGCAGCTCTTGCCCCATTTCCCATGCCATCACTTATAGCCATAAGATAACTTCCACTTGAAATTTCTCCAAATGAATAGTTATCGCCGGATACTTTATCAAGAGAAGCTTTTGCTACAGCGCTTATCATCTGATAATTTTCAGCTTCAACAAATCTAAACTGGCATAAAGTATTATTTGAATTAAACCTGCAGTACTCCTCATCTTTTTTCATCTTGACCTGCAGCACACTTGAAATAGCCTCTGCATAACCTTTCATACAGCTCTTCTTCCCTGCACAGGGCTTTCTGTAAACTGTAACTTCATATCTTTCTTTGTTATTTTTAACTGCAAGTACATCGCTAAAATCCAATGACATTTTATCAAATGCTGCAGCTAATTCTTTTTCCACATCGTTTCTAAACTCTACGCTGGCTGAAATTTCCTCTATCATAGAATCCATAATTCCTGCAATCCCATTTATCTGCTGAGAAACAATTTTTTTGCTGTTTACAAGTCTTTTTTTCCATCCATCATTAATTCTATATATTTCGAACAAGTAATTAGCTTGTTTTATTAATTCATGAGGTTTTATACATTTTCTTTCAAGACCCTCAGGTAAATCGTCTACGGCAATTTTGCCCTTCTTATCCATTTTACTTAAAGTTTCAATGAAAGAACTGTAAGTAAAATAAATTTCATTTTTCCAGCATTTATTTCTATAATCACAGTCATAGCATACCCTGCAAGCTAAATTTTCAACCATACCATCCATTTCAATTTTATATGAAAGCTCATTATCAATATTTTTTTCCAGTATTTTAGAAAATCCAGTCATAGTGACTGATATAGAGTTCATCTTCTTTGATACTAAATCCTTAACCCTTTCTATATAGGACTGTTGAAGCTTTAGCTCTACCTTCTCACTGTTTACTAAAACTGCAATATCATCAAGCTTCTTCTTAGGAAAAAATACAAAAGCTATACATGCAGCTGAAATATCCATAAATATTTTGTCCATTACTCCAATTTCATTAATAGTAAATGCCAGAACCATCCCTGAAATCAATACTGCTGCTGTAGATAGAGCTTTGCCATGTTCTTTAAATATACCGCTCATAACACCACATATCCCAAAAACTCCAAGATATGCAGGATTAACTCCATAAGAAATACTGCTTATCATACCAAAAGTAAGTCCATAAGCAGCTCCAATATCTGCTCCCTCAACAAATCCATTTACAAGTATAAAAAAGATGGCAAGAATATTTCTAATAGAAAACCCTGTTTTAAAATCATAAAAACCAGAAATAAATAAAGAAATTATAAGTGAAAGGCATATCATTTCTTCCTTTGAAAGGATTGTCCTTTTTGTCTTTGAAAAAAAAGCTGGTACACCAAAAGTAAATATATAAGCTGAAGCTAAAACTATTATGGATTCAAGTAAAGTAAATATGACATTATAAAGTACAATTGAATCTTTGAAAATATAATTTATAAATAATACAAAAATAAAGTTCAATATAAAACCCGATAAACCAAGTTTTATTACAGATTTTTTATTATTAGGTTTCAGCGCCGCCATTACCAAAATTAATATGAGACAAACTAACGCATGACAAATAGACATGCTCCCATTAAAAAGACTCAAGTATCCTGCTGCTGCACTTAAAGCTACAAATATTGAAACCTCAATATTAAGTATGCTATATACAGCAATAATAAAAGCTATTCCAAAGGGCATTAAATTTTTTAATAGAACTGCTCTCGATATAAAAAAAGCAGCTGCATATATAAGTAAGTATTCATATGTGAGGCCTTCCTTTGTTTTCTTTACAGGGTTCCCCTTGGCAGTCCTATTATAAACAAGAACATCATCTCTATACATAAATAAAACCTCCCACATTTTTAGTGTGTGAGGCTATTATATCAAATATATTATGAATTTATTGTCACTATTACCAATGAATGTAAATTTATTTTATGACAGTTAATAACTAATTTTCTTTTTGTAAAATGTTCTTCGACTCCCATTTAAATTAAATCAATATGATTTCTT
>DHEX01000008.1:6964-7140 GCA_002400085.1 Clostridiaceae bacterium UBA4839
ATGCACGTAATCATGGGAGCGGAACGGTCAAGACCGTTCCCTACCAATTTCATCACATTTTTCTTATCTTTGCTGGAATATGTTCATTGATGATTTTAAATATAAAAAAATCAGCATCTAATGCTGAACTTTTCAAAAAAAATTGGTTGCGGAGGAAGGATTCGAACCTTCGACCT
>DHEX01000050.1 GCA_002400085.1 Clostridiaceae bacterium UBA4839
AAGGTTGGTGAGGTAAATATAAAGCGCAGTTCGTCAATCCCATCAAGCTGCTTTTTAAGGGCTTTGTAAGCGTATATTGAAAAACAGGCAGCAGATATCGAAAGTTTATCACCCTTCGATATCGTTGCCGTCAAGTCGTCTTTGACGGTTTTATTCACATTATCGAAAATTTGCATATGTTTTCCGTTTCCCCCTCGTTTACAATAGTTTACATTTGTTACCGGATTAATTCCTAGTCTTTGGACCTTTTGACCCTGATGCAGCTTTACTTTTCATTTTGAACTTCTCTTAAACTTATTATTTTGACTTTATTTAAAAGTTCGTAGGTTGTCCAAACTATTTAAGGGCTCAAGAGATTAAACATAATAACTCACCTATTTTCATTTCCACTATGTTATACCGCATATTTTTTGATTAACCTGATAATTAGCCATATCAATTCCTATAACAAAAAAGGCTGAGTGGCCCCACGCCTTACTATATCTTTATCTTTTTTTATGATTATTTTTCATATCCTCTTTTCTATGCCCAAAAGCAAGGTTAAATCACTATATCTTCACTTTAATTATATCAAAACTATCATAAATATAATAGATATAATCCACTTATTCCTCGAAATAGGCGTTTCACTTTCATTTAAGGTAGCAGAAGAAATTAAAAAAAGCTGAATGATCAATTTTAATTTGATTCATTCAGCTCTAAATATGGTTTTAAGTTAATTTTAGTTAATCCAAATATGAGATAATAGTATATAATTAATAGTAAGCTAAATTAAACAATATAAATAAGAGGGATGAAATTATGAACAACATTTTAGAAGAAGCAAAAGCCCTTCAAGGCGTAATTGTTAAGGATAGGCGATACCTACATCAAAATGCCGAACTAGGCATGGATCTGCCAAAAACTACGGCATATGTATTGGCAAGGCTTAAAGAGATGGGTTATGATCCTAAATTAATAACTGATTCAGCTATTGTAGCATTGGCGGGCGGTAAAAAACCAGGTAAAACATTTCTTATAAGAGCTGATATGGATGCGCTTCCAATTGCTGAAGAAAACGACTTAGAATATAAGTCAAAAACAAAAAATATGCATGCATGTGGTCATGATGCACATACAGCAATGCTTTTGGGTGCTGCTCAACTTTTAAAAAATCATGAAGACGAAATAGGGGGCACAGTAAAATTAATGTTCCAGCCTGGTGAAGAACAACTAGCAGGTGCAAAAGCTATGATTAAAGCAGGAGTTCTTGAAAATCCCAAGGTAGATGCAGCAGCTATGATTCATATATTCTCCGGGATGCCAGTACCATCGGGTACTCTAATTGTTCCGGAGGGAGGATATATTACGTCCTCAGGTGATGCGTTTCATATAGATATTAAAGGCAAAGGCGGTCATGGGTCAATGCCAAATAAATCAGTAGATCCATTGAATATTGCATCTCATATCTATATAGATTTGCAGGACATTATAGCAAGGGAAATGGCACCTGATAGCACAGCAGTTATTACAGTTGGTCAAATGCATGGAGGCAATGCAGCCAATATAATACCTGACACTGCGTTTATGGAAGGAAGTATTAGAGCATTTGATAGCACTGAGAGAGAATTCATGAAAAATCGTGTAGTCGAAATAGCTAATAGTGTAGCTTCAACTTTTGGAGCAACTGTAAATGTTGAATATACAATGGAATGTCCATCAGTTTATAATAATCCTGGGCTATATGATCAAATCGTAAAAATTAACAGAGAATTATTAGGCAAAGATAATATTAAAGGATTTGATGCAGTATATCCTGGTGGTAAAATGACAGGTTCTGAGGATTTTGGATATATGAGTGAAAAAGTACCTTCTATTATGATGGTTTTAGGCGGAGGATCACCCGAAGAAGGTTATCCATACCCTCAGCATCATCCGAAAATTAATTTTAACGAAGATGTTTTCTATCTAGGATCTGCTGTTTATGCAAATACAGCTATAGAATGGTTGAAAATTAATAAGTAAACTTTTATTTACAACTGGAAAAAGTGTTCTGTGTCAGAAACTACTGCAAATATGACAGCAGTAAAATATCATTTTCCAAAGTAACTCCAATTAAAACAGCCTAGGACATATGATAGATAGAGAAGCCCACTTTTTATATATAGGACTTCTCTATTTCTATAATGAAACAAATATTCTTTTGTTAATTTTCCACTTTTTTACATACTGTTGACATATTATTAATTAGTATCACTACTGCCTTAATATAACCAGTGTTTAAATCTTTATAAGCTAGCCACTTGTTACCCATTTTTTATATTGCTAAGCATTTTATTAAGCACTGAGTTATAGGTATCAAGATCCTCTGGCGGAATGTCTTTAATTACATCATTTCTAAATTTTTCTGCAACATCCAACATTTTAGTTGCAATTTTTTGTCCTTTATCAGTTAGGATTAATAATTTAATTCTTTTGTCATCTTCACTATTTAATCTAATAATCCAACCAAATGATTCCATCTTATCAAGCAATCGAACAACAGTTGGTTCTCTAAGGGACATTTTATCGGCTAACTGCCTTTGTGTAATCATTTTATTAGTGCTAATATAATACAATGCAATCCATTGAGTCCTTGTTATATTATAATAGTTTAGTCTTTTTTCCAAACAAGCTGCTAATTTTTTTGCACTTCTGCAAGTAATCATAGCAATACAATCATCTATATTAAACATAGCATCCACCACCCATTTTTATTATACCACATATCTTTTGATCTTATTTTATTTTTACAATACTGGCATAAGCTTGATGTTATGTTATTATTTATAATAATAGATTATGTCAATCTAAACCATCCAAATTATTTTTGGGATAGCTAAAGGTAATTTTCATTTTGACTCACAAAATACGGTTTCTAAGGCTTCTGTCTGTGTTTTATACTTTATACAGTAAAAAAATAATAGGTAGATCATACA
>DHEX01000029.1:0-1056 GCA_002400085.1 Clostridiaceae bacterium UBA4839
ATCAAATAAGGGATTGAAGTTTTTTTGAAAAACGTATTGACGATTGACATAATATCTTGTATAATTCTATTTGTTGCCGATGGCATGGTAGCAGAATCGGGGTGTGGCGCAGATGGGAGCGCGCGTGGTTTGGGACCATGAGGTCGCAGGTTCAAACCCTGTCACCCCGACCATTTAAAATCACTTAATGCTTTAACCCAATAAATTAAGCTTTACAATTATAAAAAAATATTTTATAATTATTCAGTAAAATATGTACTATTAAGCAGTAGGGTTATTAAATGGATATTATTTATTATGCGGGTGTAGCTCAATGGTAGAGTTCTAGCCTTCCAAGCTAGATACGAGGGTCCGATTCCCTTCACCCGCTCCACATTATGCGTTCATAGCTCAGTTGGATAGAGCAACGGCCTTCTAAGCCGTGTGTCGGGGGTTCGAATCCCTCTGGACGCACCATATGGTGGGTATAGTTCAGTTGGCTAGAGCGCCAGATTGTGGCTCTGGAGACCGTGGGTTCGAGTCCCACTACCCACCCCATATTCTAATATTATATTTTTGTTGGGTAGTAGCCAAGTCGGTAAGGCACGGGACTTTGACTCCCGGATGCGTAGGTTCGAGTCCTGCCTACCCAGCCATTTTTGAGCCACTAGCTCAGTTGGTAGAGCACATGACTTTTAATCATGGTGTCCGGGGTTCGATTCCCCGGTGGCTCACCATTTAGTTTATATGCAATTTATATGCGGGTGTAGCTCAATGGTAGAGTTCTAGCCTTCCAAGCTAGATACGAGGGTCCGATTCCCTTCACCCGCTCCATATTATGCGTTCATGGCTCAGTTGGATAGAGCAACGGCCTTCTAAGCCGTGTGTCGGGGGTTCGAATCCCTCTGGACGCACCAGAATGAAGAATAGTAATACGGCAAGATTTGAAGTAATTGCGCCCATAGCTCAGCTGGATAGAGTTACAGACTTCGAATCTGGAGGTCGTAGGTTCAAATCCTACTGGGCGCGTTCATTAGACATTTTATTAATATGCGCCATTAGCTCAGTTGGTAGAGC
>DHEX01000029.1:1087-11626 GCA_002400085.1 Clostridiaceae bacterium UBA4839
TGTCCCGGGTTCGAGTCCCTGATAGCGCACCATGAAACTGAAACCACCTTACGGGTGGCTTTTTTATTTTATAATTGAGAATTAAAGGAAATATATATATATTCCTTTTTTTTATTTTTCTGTTAGTATATAATAAAGGCAATGATAAACTAAGGAGGGATACTAATGGCTAAACCAAGTATATTTAGCAAAAGCTATGGTCAGCAAGTAAAGCAAAGACGCATCAATATATTTCTAATAATTTTATTATTAATAGTTGTAGGATACTTTGGCTTAAGTCGTTATTTAAATAAAAAGGATATAAAGATGCCAAATATTGCAAGCTATTTTAAATGGGAAAACAGCAATGAAAAACCTAATGATAAAACAACAAACAATGAAGAAAATAAAACTGAAAGTGATAAGAAGCAGGAAACAAAAGTTGAAGAAAAAAAGGAACTGTCTTATGAGTATAAACTTTCAGATGGGAACTCATTAAAAGTTTTATATGAAGAGAATAACGGAGAAAAAACTTTTAAGGGTTTTAAAGATGATAAAGGAACTATTTCATATGACATTTCACCAAATAAGCAGAATATAATTTTTGAAGATAAAGCTTCTAACAGTATAATAATTGGGGATATTTCAGGAAATTTTAAAAACATAGATATGCCCTCTTATTATTCAAAGACAGCGGATACAAAGCTGGTAAAAGAAAATATTTTAGCAAGTAATCCATGGTATGTATGGAGCGCTATGCCTCATTTTATTTCTGATGATAGATTTGTTTATATATCCCATCTTCCATATATAATAAAGGATGGAAAACTTGCCGTATGGTCAGGTAAAATTGATGGTTCCCAATATAAAATGGCAGGGCAGCTTGATACTTCTAATTTATCAGATATAAAATATGATGGATTTGATGATGATGGAAGGCTTAAGATTCTTTCAGGAAGTACAGTTTATTATATTTCTCCTGAAACACTTAATTTAAGGAAGTAATTTTTAATTTTAAACTTAATGAATTATAAAAGTTGTACAAACAAGAATTTTCAAGTACTCTCATATAAATAATATAGAGAAATTATTGGGGGTATTTCATTGTTGAACTATCATAATACCGATGAACTTAAGGGCAAGGTTTCTTCATTTATTCTTGATAAGTACGATGATAATTTTCAAAATTTCATTTTGGCTTCTATAGTTGCAGGTTTTCATAGGGCATATGGAATGAGGAATGAAGGAATTTCTATGTCCTTTGAAATTGTCTCGAGCATAAATGATGATACACCTAATCTTTGGGAGAGGAATATTCTTGTATGGAATTTATATATTCTATCACGAGAGTGCATTGATGATGGGGATTATGAGGAGGCACTAAAATTTATTGAAAGGGCAGAAAATAACTGGTCAAGGGATGTAATATTAGGCGATGAGATAGGAGTATATCATGTTTCATGGATAGAACAAATATGGCTTAGAAAAGCTGAGGTTTTCCTTTTAACTCAAGACATCCCTTCTTTTGAAAACATAACTGATAAGATATTGCTAAGCAGATTTGATTTTTTTAAAAAAGCAAGTGAAATAACCAATGAAACTGTTATTAGGGACAGATGTACTTATAATTGTTTTGAACTTATGTCTTTTGAAAGAAGAAGGAATGATATATCCTCTGCTGTATCCATGATAAAGCAAGCTATAATTCATAAAGGAGGAGATTTTCAGAATATACTTTCAAGTGGTATAACCCCAGAGGTGAAAAAAGGCAATCTATACAAAGCTTATGATTTGTGCTTAAAATATTTTTACAGCCTTTCTGATTCACCTTATGATAGTATTATATATAGTTACTGCAGTACATGTAAGGATTATAATAGAAAGGATCTATGCCTTAGATTTAATATCACTACAAATGAGTATAAAAGCTGCAGCTTTTATGAGAACTATGCAAATCAGTAATGTATTTGATAAAAATAAGATCACTTAGTTATTAATTATTTGAAATAAATAAAAAGGCAATCCCTTTAAATAGTAATTTATATGGCAGCACTGAATAGGAATAAACAGGAGATTGGGATTGCCTTTTATACGTTAATTGTTTGGGCTTGATTTTCATTCTATTAAGTATGTTATCCATTACTGTATAGTTTATACATATTTTTTAAATTATTTTTAACTTTATTTTGCATATGAACGATATGGGCATAAAAGCTTATAGAACAGATTTAAATGGTACTGTTACATTTGAATCAGATGGGAATAAAATAACAGCAGCTGCAGAAAAGGGGTAAGTGGAAATCAGGTATTGTATAAGGTTTTAACTTGTGATAAATTGGTAATAATAATAAAATATTTGTACACTATTTCTATATCTTGAATATATGTTTTTCATATGGTATCATTACAATGTTAAGTTATACGACATAATATAAGCTAATTTACTCATAGTTGAACTGAAAAATAGAATAGGAGGAATTATATGAACGTAAAGGTAGAAAAAATAGAAAAAAATAAAATTAAAATGGAAATAGAAGTTCCATCATCTAAGTTTGATGAAGCAGTTGAAAAATCTTTTAAGAAGAATGCAGGAAAATTCAATATTCCAGGATTTAGAAAAGGGAAAGCACCAAAACATATAATTGAGCAGTATTATGGTAAGGGTGTATTTTATGAAGATGCTGTAGATTTTATTGTTAATGAAACATATAAGGATGCTATTGAACAGGAAGATATTTATCCTGTAGACTATCCAAAGGTTGATATTGTTAGCATGAACGAGGGGGAAAATTTTGTTTATTCAGCAGAAGTTGTTGTTAAACCTGAAGTTAAGCTTGGAAAATATAAAGGTGTTGAAGTTAAAAAGTTTGAGTACCCTGTAACCGATGAAGATATAGAAAAACAGCTTCAGGATATGAAAGAAAAGAATGCAAGAATAGAGGATAAAGAAAGCGGAATAATCGAAAATGGAGATGTTGCAGTAATTGATTTTGAAGGATCTATAGATGGTGTTCCGTTCGAAGGCGGAAAGGGCGAGAACTATGAGCTTACAGTAGGTTCAAACACTTTAATTCCTGGATTTGAAGAGCAGCTCATTGGAGCAAAGTTAAATGATGAAGTAAATGTTAATGTAACTTTCCCTGAGGATTATAGTGAAGAAAGCTTAAAGGGGAAGGCAGCATCATTTAAAGTAAAAATAAATGCAGTTAAGTATAAGGAATTTCCTGAACTTGATGATGATTTTGCAAAGGATGTTTCTGAATTTGACACTTTAGATGAATTGAAAAAGGATATAAGAAATAAACAGGAAGAAACAAATAAGGAAAGAGAAAAAAGAGATTTTGAGGAAGAAATTATTAAAAAGGTAGTTGAAGCTGCTGATGTGGAAGTTCCTGAAGTAATGATTTCAGGTGAAGTTGATTATATGCTTAAAGAGTATGATATGAGATTAAAATATCAGGGATTTTCTCTTGACAAGTATCTTAACATTATGAATAAAACTGTAGATCAGTTGAGGGAAGAATTTAAGGGGACAGCAGAGGAAAGAGTAAAGACTGATCTTGTTTTTGAAGCTATAGCAAAGGCTGAGGCTTTTGAAGCTACTGAAGAGGAAATGGACAAAAAGGCTGAAGAAATGGCAAGCAAATATGGAACAAATGATCCTGAAAAATTAAAAGAGAATATTTTAAAAGCACAAAAAAATATAATTAAGAATGAAATTGTTAATAATAAGGTTATTGATTTACTCGTTAAGGAGAGCAAAACTATAAAATGATAACCTTACTTTGCCTATATGTAAGGAGGTAATTATATGGGTATGGTTCCAGTTGTAGTTGAACAAACAAGCAGGGGTGAAAGATCCTATGATATTTTTTCAAGGCTATTAAAAGAAAGAATTATTTTCTTAGGAGAGGAAGTAAACGATCAAACAGCAAGCCTGGTAGTTGCACAGCTGCTTTTCTTAGAGGCAGAAGATCCGGATAAAGATATATATCTTTATATTAACAGCCCTGGTGGTGTAATTACTTCGGGTTTTGCAATATATGATACTATGCAGTATATTAAGCCAGATGTATCAACTATATGTGTAGGAATGGCTGCATCTATGGGCTCATTTCTTCTTGCTGCAGGAGCAAAGGGTAAAAGATTTGCTCTTCCCAATAGTGAGATATTAATACATCAGCCACTAGGTGGAACTCAAGGCCAGGCAACAGATATTGCTATACATGCAGATCACATTATTGATATAAAGAAAAAGCTTAGCAAAATATTAAGTGAAAGAACAGGCCAACCACTTGAACGAATAGAACAGGATACAGAAAGAGACCACTTTATGACAGCAGAAGAAGCAAAAGCATATGGTATAATAGATGATGTTATAACTACGAAAAAGAAAAAGTAATTGAGGGGTGTAAAGTAAAGATGGCAAAAATCGATGACAAAAAGCAACTTAAATGTTCTTTTTGCGGTAAAAACCAGGAACAGGTTAAAAGACTTATTGCTGGGCCTGGAGTGTATATATGTGATGAATGCATTGAACTTTGTTCTGAAATAATAACAGAAGAGCTTGATGTTGAGCAGGAAGTAGATACAACAGATCTTCCAAAGCCAAAGGATATAAAAGAGTTTCTTGATCAGTATGTAGTAGGACAGGATGCAGCAAAAAAATCTCTTGCTGTAGCTGTATATAATCATTATAAGAGAATTAATTCAATTAAAAGTAAAAACAATGATGTGGATCTTCAAAAGAGTAATATTTTACTTCTTGGGCCTACAGGTTCTGGCAAGACTTTGCTTGCGCAGACTCTTGCTAAACTTTTAAACGTTCCTTTTGCAATAGCAGATGCAACAACTCTTACAGAAGCTGGCTATGTGGGCGAGGATGTAGAAAATATACTTTTGAAATTAATCCAAAATGCAGATTATGATGTAGAAAGAGCTGAAAAAGGAATTGTATATATAGATGAAATTGATAAGATAGCAAGAAAATCTGAGAATCCATCAATAACAAGGGATGTTTCAGGCGAAGGTGTGCAGCAGGCATTGCTTAAAATCCTTGAAGGCACTGTTGCAAGTGTTCCTCCTCAAGGAGGGAGAAAACACCCTCATCAAGAGTTCATTCAAATTGACACTACTAATATATTATTTATTTGCGGTGGAGCATTTGATGGTATTGAAAAAATAATTGAAAAAAGAACAAATCAAAGCTCTATGGGCTTTGGTGCAGAAATAAAAAGCAGAGAGGAAAAGGATATTGGCGATATACTTAAAAATATTCTTCCTGAAGACCTCTTGAAATATGGAATGATTCCTGAATTTGTCGGAAGGGTTCCAATTGTAGTGACTCTTGGTTCTCTTGACAAAGATGCTTTAATCAAGATTTTAAATGAACCAAAGAATGCTCTTGTTAAGCAATATAAAAGATTGTTTGAGATGGATGGTGTAGAACTTGAGTTTGAATCGGAAGCTTTAGATGCTATAGCAGATGAAGCTTTAAAAAGGAAGACAGGTGCCAGAGGTCTAAGGGCCATAATGGAGGAGATTATGCTTGATGTTATGTATGATATACCATCAAGAGATGATGTGGTAAAATGTACTGTAACTAAGGATACTGTTTTAAATAAAACTTTACCAAATCTTATATTGGATGAAGGTTTAAGAAAAAATTCTAAAAAAGTATCAGGAGTAAAGAAAGCAAAGGTTAAAGAAAGCGTATCTTAATAGTGAAAGTACACTTTAATTTAAAATAGAAAATTCTGTTGCATTAAATTAAAAAGCATGCAAAAACGCATGCTTTTAATTTTTTGATAAAATTACACTATCCCCTTTTATTTTTGAATATTATCCTTTCTATGTGAAATACTAAAAAGGAATAAAAGGAGGGGTTAGTGTGTATGGAAGTGAAATTTTAGCAGTATTTAATCTTGTTCTTACATGCATTATGGGTGTTTATTTTTTTAATCTATTAAAAGGACAGCAAACTACAAAAGTAACGGTTGAGAGGGAAAGCAAAAAAGAAATAGATAAGCTGCAAAAGCTTAGGGAAATTAAGCTTACAGAGCCTTTATCGGAAAAGACAAGGCCTACATCCTTTGATGAAGTAATAGGGCAGGAAAGAGGGCTTAAGGCACTTAAGGCTGCTCTATGCGGCCCTAATCCTCAACATGTACTGATATATGGCCCTCCTGGAGTAGGGAAAACTGCAGCTGCAAGACTTGTCCTTGAGGAGGCAAAGAAAAACCCATATTCTCCTTTTAAGGGCAGTGCAAAGTTTGTTGAGATGGATGCTACAACTTTGAGGTTTGATGATAGGGGGATAGCTGATCCCTTAATGGGATCTGTACATGATCCTATATATCAGGGAGCTGGTCCTCTTGGTGCTGCAGGAATACCTCAGCCTAAAGCTGGAGCTGTTACCAAGGCCCATGGAGGAATTCTTTTTTTAGATGAAATAGGTGAACTTCATCCGATTCAGATGAATAAACTATTAAAAGTTTTAGAGGATAGAAAAGTATTTTTAGATAGTGTATACTATAGTTCGGAAGATCCAAATATACCTTCGCATATAAAGGATATTTTTGAAAATGGTCTTCCGGCAGATTTTAGATTGGTTGGAGCTACTACAAAAATTCCTGAAGAAATTCCACCAGCATTGCGTTCAAGATGTGTAGAAATTTTTTTCAGACAAATAACCCCAGATGAAATAGAAATTATTGCAAGAAACGGAGCAAAAAAGGGCGGCTTTATCATAGAAGAAGCTGCTGTACATAAAATATCAAAGTACGCAACTAATGGAAGAGAAGCAATAAATATAATTCAGATAGCAGGCGGAATTGCAATAAATGAAAAAAGAAAAAATATTACAGAAGAAGATGTGGAATGGGTTATTGAAAGTGGAAATTATAATCCAAGGCCTGAAAAGAAGATCGAACCTACGCCTCAAGTTGGATATGTTAACGGTCTTGCTGTTTACGGGCCTAATATGGGGACAGTTCTTGACATAGAGGCTACAGCAATTCCTGTGGAAGGGCTATGTGGTAAGGTTACTGTTACAGGGATAATAGATGAGGAAGAGACAGGAACCTATGGAAGAAAATTTAAAATGAAGAGCACATCAAGGGGCTCCGTTGATAATGTTATTACAGTTATTAGAAGATATCTTGGTGTTGATCCAAGAAAATATGACATTCATATTAATTTTTTAGGCGGAGTACCTGTGGATGGTCCTTCTGCTGGGATATCCATTACTACTGCAATATACAGCGCCATTACAGGATATCAGGTTGACAATGAAGTAGCTATGACTGGGGAAATATCCATAAGGGGATATGTCAATCCAATTGGAGGAGTGATGGCAAAGATTGAAGCAGCAAGAAAAGCAGGCGCAAAAAAAGTAATCATTCCGGCACAAAATTGGCAGGAGAGTTTTAATAATATGGATATAAAGATTATAAAAGTAGATAGAATAGAGGAAGTAATTAAAGAAGCAATTTTATTTAAAAATGATTATAAGAATGGGGATAAGGATAAAAACGAAGTAATGTATGCTTAGTTGAAATGATTTAACATTATAATGTATAATATATTATTATATGTAAACAGCTAAAATTTGGAAAGGAGCTGAAAAGATGGGGGATTTAATAGAAAGAGAAATGCCACTTATCCCATTAAGGGGAATAACTATATTTCCAAATATGATACTGCATTTTGATGTAGGTAGGCAAAAATCTATACTTTCTCTTGAGGAAGCAATGGTAAAGGATCAGATAGTATTTCTTACATCACAAAAAGAACATTTACAGGAGAATCCTGGTATAGATGATATATATAAAATTGGAACTGTATCTAAAATAAAGCAGATATTAAAACTTCCAGGAGATACAATAAGAGTACTTGTGGAAGGCTTATATAGAGCTGAGCTTAAGGAAGTAACTCAGGAAGAACCTTTTATAAAGGCTAATGTGGTTAAAAGCAAAGAAGTTGAAGTCGAAAAAACAGAAGAATTGGAAGCACTTATGCGACAGACTTTAAAAAGCTTTGAAGAATTTGTAAAACAAAACAATTCAATACCAGATGAGGTTGTGGCTACAATAGAGGATATTGACGATCCTGGTAAATTTGCGGATATAATAACATCATATTTAAATATAAAACTTGAAAAAAGACAGGAGCTTTTAGAGACATTAGACCCTGTTGAGAGATTGAACAAACTGCTTGACATACTAACAAGAGAAACCGAAATAATGAAAATTGAAAAGAAAATTGGTACAAAAGTAAAAAGAAGAATAGATAAATCTCAAAAGGAGTACTACCTTAGAGAACAGCTGAAGGTGATACAGGAGGAGTTAGGTGACAGAGATAGTACTCAGCTTGAAGTTGAAGAATATAAAAAGAAAATAAATAAAGCAAGACTTCCTAAAGAAGCAAAGGATAAGGCTCTTTACGAACTGTCAAGGCTTGAAAAATTGGGCTCAGTTTCCCCTGAAAGTGGAATCATAAGGGCTTATCTCGATTGGGTAGTAGAACTTCCATGGAGCAAAGAAACAAAGGATACTGATGATATTAATGAGGTTATTAAGGTGCTTGAAAAAGATCATTATGGTCTTGAAGATGTAAAACAAAGAATAATAGAATACCTTGCTGTTAGAAAGCTTAATAAAAATATGAAAGGTCCTATACTTTGCCTTATTGGACCTCCGGGAGTTGGGAAAACATCCATTGCAAGATCAATTGCAAATGCAATGAACAGAAACTTTACAAGAATGTCTCTCGGAGGCATCAGAGATGAGGCTGAAATAAGAGGGCATAGAAAGACTTATATAGGAGCTATGCCTGGGAGGATAATTTATGGAATAAGGCAGGCTGGTTCTAAAAATCCAGTGTTCTTGCTGGATGAAGTAGATAAGCTAAGTAGTGATTTTAGAGGAGATCCTGCAGATGCACTGCTTGAAGTTCTTGATTCAGAGCAAAACTATAGTTTTAGGGATCACTATTTAGAGCTTCCATTTGATCTTTCAAAGGTATTATTTATTACTACTGCTAATACTATTGATACAATACCGCCGGCCTTAAGGGATAGAATGGAAATGATAGAGGTATCAGGATATACTGATGAAGAAAAGACGCAGATATGTTCAAGGTACCTTTTGCCAAGGCAAATAAAAGAAAATGGTCTTAATGATAATAATCTGACTATATCAGAAGGTGTTATAAAATATATAATTGCACATTATACAAGGGAGTCAGGGGTTAGGAGTCTTGAAAGAAAAGTTGGAGCAGTATGTAGAAAAGCAGCTATCGAAGTTGTTAAAAAACCTGATAAAAAGATAAGAGTAACACTGCAGAACATTGAAAAATTTCTTGGCGCTCCAATATTTAAATATGATGAAAGATCTCAAAAGGATCAAATTGGAGTTGTTATGGGACTTGCATGGACTGCATATGGTGGGGATACCCTTGCTATTGAAGCACTTCCAATGGCAGGTACAGGAAAGCTTGAACTAACTGGTCAACTTGGTGATGTAATGAAAGAATCAGCTAAGGCCGGTTACAGTTTTGTCAGGTCTAACGCTAAAAAATATGGTATTGATGAAGGGTTTTATAAAAATACCGATATGCATATTCATGTTCCTGAAGGAGCTGTTCCAAAAGATGGACCTTCTGCTGGAGTTACAATAATTACGGCTATGGTTTCAGCTTTGTCTAAAAAGCCTGTAAGATCAGACATTGCAATGACGGGTGAAATAACACTTACAGGCAGAATCCTTCCAATTGGAGGAGTAAAAGAAAAATCCCTTGCTGCATATAGGGCTGGAATTAAAACAATTATATTGCCTTATGAAAATAAACAGGATACTGAAAAGATACCACATAATATAAGGAAAAAAATTAAATTTTTATATGCTGAGAATGTAGATGATGTACTCAAAATAAGTTTAAGGGGAGATACTCTTGAAAATAATTAAAGCAGAAATTGAAATAACGGCAGTTAGCCCTTCAGGGTTTCCTGTATCAGGTTATCCTGAAGTTGCCTTAGCAGGTAAGTCTAACGTAGGGAAATCTTCATTAATTAATTCTTTAGTTAATAGAAAATCCCTGGCAAGAACCAGCTCTACACCTGGAAAAACAAGAACTATTAATTTCTATAATGTAAATGATTCCCTTTACTTTGTGGATCTTCCTGGTTATGGATATGCAAAGGTTGCTAAGAAAGAAAAAGAAAAGTGGGGAGCTATGATTGAAAGCTATCTTCAAAACAGAGCACAGCTATCTCTCATGATTTTACTTGTAGATTCAAGGCGTGAGCCTTCAGAAAATGATAAGATCATGTTGAACTATATGAGATCATTAAATGTTAAAAAAGCTGTTGTTGCAACAAAAGTGGATAAGCTTTCAAAAAATGAATTGTTTAAGAATTTAGCTATTATAAGGAAGAGTCTAAATCTTAATGAGGATGAGGTATTAATACCTTTTTCAGCTGAAAAAAAGTCAGGTGTAGAAGAGGTATGGGATCTTATAGTGAATTCAACAAGTCTCCAATAAAGTTGGGGACTTTTTTTA
>DHEX01000069.1 GCA_002400085.1 Clostridiaceae bacterium UBA4839
CGTATTTGTTCCTATTAACATTATCTTACCTGATGAATGTGCATATGCAGCAAAGTCATCAACGGCAGAACCAGATTTATGTGATATAAGCACAATTGGTTTTATGGTTTTTTTAATAGAAGGTTTACTGCTTGAATTCTCAGATGTGCTTGGTGTTATTTTTTCCAAATAAGTAGAATCTAACATTGATAATCCAATCTCTAAATCATCCTTTAAATCTTTATCAATCAATTTATCATCTAATTCCCCAAAGTTCGTCGCAATAGCCATTTTTCGTGCATTTTTAACCTGACAATATCCAGATAACTCCTTTATGTTATCGCCTAACAAACATTGTAAAATATTTTCCCCATTCTCACCGTTCCCCCCATTATTGTTTCTAACATCAATAATAATTTCTTCACATGAATTAAGTAGGGGAATAATGTTTTTTTCAAATTCTAAAACCATATCATTATTAGAAAATGTATAAATTCCTAAATAGTAAATGCCTTTTTCAAGTTCTGCTAAGGTAAATGTATGAGATTTATAAAGCGTCCTACTTGTTTGAGGTAATTCTACATAAGCATTATTAAATTTAACTTTATCATATGAAGAAAGTGGTATTTCATATTTCGCTTTCTCACTTATAATTTTTCCATCTAAAGTTTTTACTGTAATATTTATTTCAGAGCCGAGTTTTGAGTACATTAAACGTTTCATGCTTTCATATAAATATGCATTGTTGGTTTTTACTGGTATAAGCTGAACAATTTCTTTTTTTAGAAAATCAATCGTATCTATGTTATTAACTTTAATCACTTCAGAATATAATGGTAATTTTGAGTTTTCGGTTTTAGCTATTATATAGAAATGACCATCATAATAGTCAAAATCATATGGTAATACTCCTATTTCTTCTTTTATTTTATTATTGGGTAAAATAGCAACATGCCCATCATCTAATGTGGCAACCATTTTTTCCATTTCTACATAATAGTTATAATATGAATTCAATTCAAGAACTTTATCCACGGCATTATTGTATACGTCATCCCATAATTTGATTTTTTCAGATGTCCAAAATGGATAATATTCTTTGGCAGAAGCCCATATCTGGGATAGAGATACAATATTATCAGAGATATCAGTTGAAAATTCACTGACGCAAGTATTTTTTGAATTAGCTTTTAAATTTTCTGATTTATAATTTAAAGGCTTTTTCAGCAGTATTATTTGATAAATTAAAAATATGAACAATATTGAAAGAAATACACTCACAATATATTTTATTGTTTTAGTTCTATTTCTCATTTGCTATCACCTCAAATAGATTTATTCACTGACACTATCAATTTTTACAATATAAAATTATAATACAAGTTATTCCCAACTTATTCTTACTTTTCTTATTACGTTCCTAATATTTTTCTCACCACATTTTACTAATTCCACAAGTTCCCTTATTATCCTTCTTTTCTTATTCGTCTTTTTATTACATTTTTTTACCTATTTAATTTACATGAAAAAAGCCTGTGCAAAATAAGTACAGGCTTTAAATTAATATTGTTATTTTATCCTTTATTGATTAAATATAAATTCCCCATCTTTCTTTTGGATTTTCACAAGCTAATGCCTATTTTTCAGCTATAAATAAAAGATGATTGCTTGCACCTAAAAATTCAGGTTTTTCACAACAATAATATAAAACTATTCCAACTTCTTACATACTAAAAAATAAGTTTATTTTAATAATTCTTTTAATTTTGCAGTATCATCATCATTTAAATAATAAAAATCAAAACCCCTTTGCATAACTGGGTTTTCTTTACCATCTTTAAAAAGTAAATCATATCCATTAAATTCCCCATTATCATAAGAAATTCTTATTGCATAATTAAACTCATTTATATCATATTTATTTGAAGCTTTTTTAACTTTATCTGAAGTTTCAACATTTTTGAGTATATCCATAATTATTGCAATTTGCGCCTTATCTTCAAAAACCCACCTTTTGTGCGATTCCTTTTCATCATTTCCAATTTGATCATATTTATATATTACTATTTCTTTTACTTTATTTGGGTTGAAGGGGCTATTTGAATGACAATAAATTAAAGATAAACTTAATATAATAATGCATAATAAAATTGAAACCTTTTTTCGCATATATACACTCCTTTCCAGTAAAACTATATATCAATATTATAACATGCCTTCCTTAATTTAACACCAGCTCAATTAAATTGGTCTGCCATGGAAACCCGCCATTACCACTATTGATAAAACGGATTAACACTGTTCGTCCCTACAGTAGATAATTTGTGCTTATAGAAATAAAGCATTATCGTGCAGACGCCACAAAATGGAATTGCTACTATGTGTTGGCACCGTTCCACTCTCCCAAATTCCGCTCGTCCATCAATGGAACGGTTAAGAGCGTTCCCTACAACTAATTCTCAATTATAAAAAATATGCCAAGTTATTTTACCGTTTCAAATCAGTGATTTAATTTCCATTCTCAATTCTCAATTATAAAAGTGGCATATATTCATACTTCATCATATTATAAACTGATAATTAAAAAGGAGGATGACATAATGAAAAGACTTACTAAAGCTTTAAGTCTTTTTATGACAGTGCTGTTATTAACTTTAACTTTTGCTGGGTGCAAAAAAGAAGAACCTAAGAATATAATAAAAATAAGACTTAATGAGGTTGTTCGTTCTGTGTTCTATGCTCCAATGTATGCAGCAATAAATAAAGGGTTTTTTAAGGAAGAAGGGCTTGAAATTGACCTTTCGACTGGGCAAGGGGCTGATAAAACCATGCAGCAGGTTTTATCTAAAAATGCAGACATAGGATTTTGCGGGCCTGAGCAGGTAATTTATCTTTACAATCAAGGAAGAGAAGACTATGCGGTACTTTTTGCACAGCTGACTAAATGCGATGGCTCATTTATGGTAGGAAGAAAAGATGAAAAGGATTTCAAATGGGAAAATTTAAAAGGAAAAACTATAGTTGGGGGACGTCCCGGCGGCGTTCCGGAAATGGCTCTTGAATATGTTTTAAGAAATCACGGGTTAAACCCTGATAAAGATGTTAACCTTATTACAAACTTAGCTTTTACAGCAACAGCAGGAGCATTTAAAACAGGCACTGGTGATTATGTTGCATTGTTTGAGCCAACAGCAAGTATGCTGCAAAAAGAAAATGGAGGATATGTAGTTGCATCTGTTGGAAAAGCTTCCGGTGAAATCCCTTATACTTGCTTCTTTGCAACAAAATCTTATATAGAAAAGAATCCTGAAATTATACAAAAGTTCACCAATGCAATTTATAAAGGGCAAAAATGGGTTGAGGAACATACCGCAAAAGAAGTTGCAGAAGCTATTATAAGCTTTTTCCCAGGCTCTGACATAGAGCTTATAACAATGGTTGTAGAAAGATATAAGGCACAGGATACCTGGGCAAAAGACCTTGTACTAAAAGAGGAAGGGCTGTCAAGGCTGATGGATATCATTCAATCCTATAACAGAGAGCTTATTCCGCAAAGACCGCCTTATGATAATATAGTAACTAAAAAATTTGCAGAGGATGCAGCAAAGAATAATAAAAAGTAAGGTCACTGGAGGGATAATAGTGTCAAAGCTTGAAATCCAAAATATTTCTATGACATATCACACAAAGGAAGGTGAAACCTCTGCCTTAAGTGACATAAACCTAAAAGTTGAAGATGGAGAATTTATTACCATAATTGGTCCCTCTGGCTGCGGTAAGTCTACCCTCCTGTCTATTTTTGCAGGGCTTATTGAACCATCCAATGGGAAAATATTAATTGATGATAAGGAAATTAAATACCCCTGCAGTCAGATAGGCTATATGCTTCAAAGAGATCACCTTTTTGAGTGGCGAACAATTTATAAAAATATTATCATAGGGCTTGAAATACAAAATAAGCTTGATAAAGATTCAATAGAAAATGTAGAAAATATGATGAAAAAATACGGATTATCAAGCTTTAAAAACTATTATCCCCATCAGCTCTCAGGTGGAATGAGACAGCGTGCAGCACTGATTAGAACCCTCGCGCTAAACCCTGAAGTACTTTTACTTGATGAACCCTTCTCTGCCCTTGACTATCAAACAAGGCTTGCTGTTTCTGATGAAATTTACTGCATAATAAAAAATGAGTGTAAAACAGCTATAATGGTGAGCCATGACATAGCAGAGGCTATTTCTCTTTCAGATAAAATTGTGGTTTTAACCAAAAGGCCTGGCACCGTAAAAAGCATTCACGATATAAATCTTGAAATTGAAAACAGAACCCCACTTAAAGCAAGAGAAGCTCCTAAATTTAGAGAATACTTTAATACTTTATGGAAGGAGCTTGATGTCCATGTCGAATGAACCTTATTCTAAAGAGCATCAGGAATATTTAAAAAAAGCAAAAAATAGAAAAACAGCTATAATAATTACCCAAATATTAATCTTAGTAATATTCTTTGTTCAATGGGAAATAACTGCAAAGCTTAAAATCGTAGATCCTTTTTTAGTCAGTCAGCCATCAAGAATAATAAAATCCTTAGTTAAAATTTATAATGAAGGCACTCTTTTTCGTCACATATGGGTAACTTGCTATGAAACTATAGTTGGATTTGTAGTTGGAACATTGCTTGGTATACTAATTGCAACTATACTTTGGTGGTCTGATTTTATCTGCAAAGTTTTAGATCCCTACCTTGTTGTATTAAATGCACTTCCAAAGATAGCATTGGGACCAATAATAATATTTTGGGCAGGCAATAATCAAAATTCTATAATTATAATTGCGCTTATGATATCCCTTGTTGTAACAATAATTTCTGTACTATCTGGGTTTCAAGAAGTGGATGAAGATAAAATCAAGCTCCTTAAAACTTTTGGTGCAAATAAATTTCAAATATTAAGATATGTTGTTTTTCCCGCAAGCATTCCAACCATGATATCTGCACTTAAAATAAATGTTGGATTATCCTGGGTAGGAGTAATAGTTGGGGAATTCCTTGTAGCAAAGGAAGGTTTAGGATTTCTAATTGTGTTTGGAGGTCAGGTTGCACAGCTTGATATGGTAATGATGAGCATATTAATTCTTTCATTAGTAGCCTATTTAATGTATGAAGTAGTAGCCTTGTTTGAAAAAAAATTTGTTAAATGGAAAAGCTGAGAATATTTCTCAGCTTTTTAACTATACTCCAATTCCTTAATTACTGTACCGTTTCCATTTTTAGCAGGCTCAAGAATTAGCCTTACAGGAACACGGTTTTTAAGCTCCTCCACATGGCTTATAAT
>DHEX01000001.1 GCA_002400085.1 Clostridiaceae bacterium UBA4839
AAAGCCCCAAGTCTTTATAAAAATATCTGTAAGATAATCAAAGGAAAAGCGTCTTATAAATAGGGAGGTGAGGAAGTGACAGAGTTCGAGAGAATATATCTCGCTTATTTTCGATATGTTTATTTATATATAAAAAGTTTATCAAAGGATGAACATATAGCAGAAGATATTACATCTGAAGCCTTTATGAAGGCTATGAAATCAATTGACAGCTTTAATGGAACTTGTGATATACGGGTATGGCTGTGCCAGATTGCAAAAAATTGTTATTTTTCATATTTGCGGAAGAATAAAAAGCTGACATTTACAGATACACCTTTGGAACAAGAAGACAGCCCTAATGTTGAGCAATTGGTATATTCAGCAGAGGCTTCTATGAAAATCCATGAGATTCTCCATAATCTTGATGAGCCATATAAAGAAGTTTTTTCGCTGCGCATTTTTGGAGAATTGAGTTTCAAACAAATAGCTTCGCTGTTTGGAAAGAGTGAAAATTGGGCTTGTGTCACTTATCACCGAGCTCGAAAGAAAATTCAAGAAAGAATGGAGGATTATAAATGAAACTTACCTGTAATGTAATTAGAGATCTGCTGCCTTTATATGTGGAGAATATTGCAAGTGATGATACACGTGCCCTTGTGGAAGAGCATATTAATTTATGTACCGACTGCAAAAAACAGCTTGAAGAAATGCGGATGCCAAATGAACTGCCTCCAGATACGGATGCAACTCTTTTGAAAAAACTAAAAAGAAAGCTTTCTATGAAAAAAATTCAAACAGTTATTTTGTCAGTGATGATAGTTTTAGTAGTTGTTATAACAGCATTGGCATATTTAACAGCGCCTAATTATTTCCCCTATTCTGATAATCTCATATCTTTGAAAGAAAACAGCGATGGAACAATACTTGCAACATTTAACGATAAAGTATCTGGATATTATATTGATCACTATCTTCCAAAGAATGGCTCTGGCTATGTTTATAGTATAACAGTATGGAATATTCCTTGGGAACAATATATTATAAAAAATAGTGTTAGAAGTACAGTTTTAAATCCTAATGGTGAGAATATCACTTCTATATATTATTACACAGCAGATGGTACAGAAGATGTTTTAATTTATGGAAAGGATTTATATGCTGGTGGCGGCACTACTAGCTTGCCAAGATTGGTGCTTGCTTATTATGTACTATTAGCAGCGGCATTAGCGGTTATATGTGCAATTATATTACTAATATTCCGCAAAAATGAAAAAATAAGAAATATAGTGGAAAAAGTTTTGTTTATTCCTTTATCATATCTTGTGGGGCATCTTTGTATTAAAGGCTTTACAACCTCGTCTTACTCAGCAAAGCGTGATTTTTTTGCAATATTGTTAGTGATGTTCCCAATCTATTGTATCTTTTTAATTGCTAACAATTTTTATAGGAAGTCAAAACATAAGAAACAATATAACGTGGACAGATAAGTACTCTTCTGTATCGTTATGTATTTTAAATGGAAATTGGGGCGAATAAGTATTCTTTCGTGGGCAAACCAATGACAACGATTTAAAACAGTTCTTATATGCCCCAATATCCAATATCCAATGTAGAATAGTTGTTATTTGTTCCTAGGCTACAACTTGTGGTATAATGTAAGTTGTAACTTTAAGAAGAATCGACATAGCATTTTTAAATTTAGTAGGATAAATCTCTTTCATATTCGAATTTCACTATCATTTCGGAATTCATATATTTTCAGCAGTCGCTTTCCTATGCAAATTCTTTTAATTTAAAAAATCACAAAGTTCTATGTTGAATCATAAAAAAATTGGAGGATAAAATTTGATAGAATTCAGAAACGTAAATAAAATTATAGATGGCAGAACTATATTAAATAATTTAAATTTTACTATAAACAAAGGTGAATTAATTGTTTTTATTGGACCTAGTGGTTGCGGGAAAACTACTACATTAAAAATGATTAATAAATTAATAACGCCAACTTCAGGGCAAATTTTAATAAATGGTAATAAAATTGAAACTGAAGATACTATACAGCTTAGAAGGAATATGGGCTATGTTATACAGCAAACTGGGCTTTTTCCGCATATGACTATAAAAGAAAATATTGGGCTAATACCATCTATTCAAAAGGTGCCAGAAGATAAAATAAACGATAAAGTTGTAGAGCTGTTAAATTTAGTGGGATTGAATCCTGATGATTATATGAATAAATACCCCAGTGAATTAAGCGGTGGCCAGCAGCAAAGGATTGGTATAGCAAGAGCTCTTGTGATGAACCCTGAAGTAATATTAATGGATGAACCATTTAGTGCCTTAGATCCTATAACAAGAAATCAACTTCAGGATGAAATTTTTAATATACAGCAAACTTTTAAGAAAACTATAATATTTGTAACTCATGATATGGATGAAGCACTAAAATTAGCAGATAGAATTTGTATAATGAATAAAGGAAGTATAGTTCAGTTTGATACTCCAGCTGAAATACTGCAGAATCCTGCTAATGATTTTGTAAGGGAGTTTGTTGGCAAAAATAGAATATGGGCTCAGCCCGAATTAATTAAAGTAAAAGATATTATGATAAAAAACCCTGTAAAATCAAGTCCTAATAGAACAATAATACAGGCAATTGGAATAATGCATTCTAACCATGTGGATAGTTTACTTATAGTAAATGAATCTAATCATTTAATTGGGTTTATTACTTTGAAGCAAATTAGAAGAAATTTAGATAGGAGTGAAAAGGTCAGCGATATAATGGAACGTGAGTTAATAACAGTAAATGAAGAAGAATCAATAGTACAAGTACTAAAAAAAATAAAAAAAGAAGATATAGGATATGTTCCGGTTGTAGATGATGAGTTTAAATTAACAGGACTTATTACTAAAAGCAGCCTCTTAACTATATTAAGTAATCAATTTTTAGATGTGGAGGCAGATATTTAATGAGTAGTTTAAATTCTTTTATAAGTTTTGTAGCAAGCAGAAAGTCTGAAATATTTCATTTATTTATGCAGCATATTCAGCTAACTGTATTTTCTGTTTTAATTTCTATATTAATTGCAATACCTTTAGGCATTCTTATAGTGAAATATAAGAAACTATCAGGGCCTGTTATTGGTTTGGTAAATATAATTCAATCCATACCAAGCATGGCTTTATTAGGATTTTTAATTCCTGTTCTTGGCATAGGCAGTAAGCCTGCAATAACTATGGTGGTTTTATATTCTCTTCTTCCTATTGTAAAGAGCACATATACAGGATTAACTAATATAAATGATGCTACTATTGAGGCCGCTGAGGGTATAGGGCTTACCCAAAGCCAAATTTTATTAAAGATCCGTTTTCCATTAGCTATGCCTGTTATAATGTCAGGTGTTAGAATATCTGCAGTTACAGCAGTAGGTCTTGTGACTACAGCTGCTTTTA
>DHEX01000137.1 GCA_002400085.1 Clostridiaceae bacterium UBA4839
TTTATTGACATAGAATTTATGCAAATTTCTTTTCTTTTCATGCTGTCTTCAAGGTAGTTAATATATTCATTTGAATGTAAAAACTTTGTTATAATTTTTGCCCTTTTTAATAAATCATTTATATAATCCAAAGATACATTGCAAAATTCATCAGGATTGTTTGTATCTGAAAGCAAATCATTAAATTTTTCTATGCAGCAGGTAAGCTTTTTATATTTTTTTATTTTTCTGCCCCAAAGTACATCAAGCTTTACCCCAGCTAAAGGCACATATCCTTCCGATAGATTATGAAATTGCGCTAAAGTGTAGGCTATATCTACAGCATCTTTTTTTGATTTAATTTTGAATTTTTTTTCAACCTCTTTATCTATAAGCACATATATGCTCTTTTCATCCTTTATATAATACTTGCCCCTTTTAGTCTTTAAAATTTTTGCAACATTATTAAATCCCTTTTCATATATATAATCACATACCATACAGCAGGCAGTAATTTGCATTTCCTTTGAATTTACAGACCTTAACATTAAAGAATCTTTATCAAGTGTTACCATATATCCGTAGGGCTTTTTCATTAGTTCATTATATTCTATATCATAGGCTTTCCTTATATCCATATAAATCCCCCCGACAAATTATTAATTATCCTTTGAAACCCTTGAATAGAATTCTTTTAAAAATTCATTTCTTTCTTTAAAATCTGCAGTAGTTTTTTTAAGTCTTCTTAAAAAATTCCCCTCTGTCCATTTTTGCTTTTCTACATAATACTGAAGGCCTATCTGCCAAAAATCCTGCGGAAACTCCATAAAACAATATATAAGATATAGATCATTTTCATCTACAGGAATCTTTTTAGAGTAATTATCCAAAATAAACTCCATATTGCTGTAATTCCAATTGCCATATCTTAAATTTCTAATTATAATGCTGGCTAAATCGTGAAGATGAGTATCTAATATACAATAATCAAAGTCTACTAAATATATATCTAAACTTTCAGTTATTAAGAAGTTATGATTGGCAGTATCATGGTGACAAATTTCCCCTAAACTTTTTTCCTTTTTCATTAAAACTTCATAGTTTGAATTCTTTAAATTCTGTATAGCATTATATGCCTGCTTTAAATAAGCATCAAAATACTGTAAATATAAAGAATCAAATTCACGTGGATTATTAAGTGAAGCAGCATGAGTTTTAAAACATAAAAGTTCATCATATCTTTTTTGGAATTTATCAATCCACTTCCCATAAACGTTCCTTACCCGAGGAACCCCACTCGGATTAAATCCTCTTGATAAAATATGAAGATCACCTAATGTTTCTACACATAGCCTTAGTTCCACAGGATTATTAAAATTTACTTGCCTTGAATCTACCCAATCACATAAAAATCCATAGCCGTCTTCCGTATTTATATAATCCTTTTCATCATGAGTTTTGTAAATGGGCAGTATGCCTTTAAATCCTCTTTTATATAAAAATAATATTGCTTCTATTATAAAAGCAAACTGCTTTATATCATATCTTGAAACTTTAAAACAATATGTTTTTTCAGCAGTTTCTATTTTGTAAACGCTTTTAACTTTTTCTGCTTTTTTTACATTTATATTATAGTTGCTTTGAATTAATTCTTTTACTTTTTCGCAGCCAGCTGCATCACAGCTATTACGATTTAAAACTTCTACATTCATGGAATCATCCCCAGTGTCTCACAAGCTCTAATTTATAATATGAAAAGAGGTTTATTATGTGATAAATAATATTTTATGCACATAAAGTTATTAATTGTAATATAGATAATATATAAATAGCACTTGGAGTGATAAGATGAAAATTGCATTAGATGCAAGGGGTGCTAATTGGTACTCAGGCACAGGAATAGGAACCTATACATCCCATATAGTCAAATACCTATTAAAAAATGATAAGGATAACTCTTATCTCCTTTATTGGTGTGGAATGAATTACAATGAGTTGAATTATGATAATTTAACTGTCAGCATTGCATCTAAAAAACACCACAGGTTTTTTGAGGAAACCTTCATACCAGTCAATTTAAAGAAAAGAAATATTGATATATACCATGTACCTCAAAATGGCATAGGTCTTCCAAGTCAAAAAAGCTGTATTTATATTTCAACCATACATGACCTTATCCCCTATGTTATGCCTGAAACGGTGGGGAGAAGCTATTTAAAAAAGTTTATTTCACAAATGCCTGAAATCATTGATAATTCTAAAATGATTATAACGGTATCCGAGTTTTCAAAAATGGATATAATGAAAATATTTAATGTGCCAGAAGATCTCATTAAAGTAACTCCACTTGCAGCAGAAAATGACTTTAAACCAATGGACAAGGTAGAAGTGGAAAAATATTTAGAAAGCAAATATAATATTACTTCCCCTTATATTTTATATATTGGAGGGTTCAGCCCAAGAAAAAATGTTAAGTCTATTTTAATTGCCTTTTCAAGAGTTTATAAAAACTTATCTAAAGATTTTAAAGTAGTCATAGTAGGTCAATCAAAAGATGAGCATGCTTATTTAATAAAGCTGTGTGAGAGTTTGGAAATCATTGATAAAGTTATTTTTACAGGTTATACCCCATATGAGGATTTACCTTATTTTTATAATGGTGCATCCCTATTTGTTTATCCTTCTTTTTATGAAGGTTTTGGTCTTCCTCCCCTTGAGGCTATGTCCTGCGGTACTCCAGTTATAACTTCCAATGTTTCCTCAATACCTGAAGTAGTAGGAGATGCTGCTGTTTTAATAAACCCATTCGATACAGAAGAGCTTAAAAATGCCATAGGAAAAATTCTTGAAGATGAAAATCTTCAAAACACCTTATCATTATCCGGTCTTAACAGAGCAAAAGATTTTTCCTGGGAAAAAACCGCCCAAAAAACCCTTGAAATATACAAGGAAGCCTATGAAAAATTCAAGTAAAAAAAGTGCCAGCCTCTTAACTACTTTTAATAATTAAAAACAGCGGAGATAAGAAAAATATATGGAATGAACATAGAGTGAGCAATTAGATGTTCTTAGAATTAAAATGGCAGAGGCTAGCACCCAAACGCTGACGGTAGGGAGCGGTCTTGACCGCTTTGCCCCACCAAATTTAGATCGTCCTGCAAATGCCGTAGAATGAAATTGCTGCTGGATGTTGGCACCGCTCCATCCCTCCA
>DHEX01000150.1 GCA_002400085.1 Clostridiaceae bacterium UBA4839
TAATAACTCTTGGATCAAAAGGTGTACTAGTTGTTACTTCGCAAAAGGAAGAATTTATTCAAAGCTATAAGGTAAATGTGGTAGATACAACAGGGGCAGGAGATGCTTATAATGGAGCTTTTGCTACAGCTTTATCAGAAGGGAAAGATATATTTGAGGCAGCACACTTTGCAAATGCAGCAGCAGCAATATCTGTTACGAGAATAGGAACAGCACCTGCAATGGCATATAGAAACGAAATAGAAAAATTCATATCAAATAATAAATAATTTGGGGGGAAGAACTAATGTTAAAGACAGGAATTTTAAATCCACAAATAGCAAATGTATTAGCAAGTACAGGACACAAAGATATGATAGTTGTTAGTGATGCTGGTCTTCCAATACCAAAGGGCGTTGAAAGAATAGACCTTGCGTGGAAAGCAAATGAACCAGGATACATTGAAGTTCTTGAAGAGATACTTAAATATATTGTAGTTGAAAAAGCAATCCTTGCAGAGGAATTAAAGGTAGTAAGTCCCAAGATGCATGAGAAAATTCTTGAAACTCTTCCAAAAGGAATTGAAATTGAATATGTACCACATGTTGAGCTTAAGGAAACTACAAAATCAGCAAGGGCAATAATAAGAACAGGAGAGTTTACTCCATACCCAAGCGTTATACTTGTAGCAGGCTGTGCTTATTAAATTCTTCAATTTGAAAGGCGGTGTCATTAATGCCTGAAGATATTATATTAAAACTTGAAGATGTTGTTAAGACATTTCCAGGGGTTAAAGCATTAGACGGGGTTAAACTTGAAGTGAGAAAAGGTGAAGTCCATGCCCTTTGCGGTGAAAATGGGGCAGGAAAATCTACACTTATGAAAATAATTGCAGGGGCCTATTCAATAACTTCTGGCAAAATATATTTTGAAGGAAAAGAAGTAAACTTTTCTTCTACAAAAGAAGCACAGGATATGGGTATATCAATGATATATCAAGAGTTTAACTTGATACCATATCTTACTGTTGCAGAAAATTTATTTTTAGACAGGCAGCCACGGAATAAATTTGGCTTTATTGATTGGAAAAAACTCAATGAAGATTCGAAAAAACTATTAAAAAGGGTTGGGCTCAATATAAACCCTGAGCTTAAAGTTAGGGATATTTCTATAGCTGAGGCTCAAATGGTTGAGATTGCAAAATGCCTTTCTTTAAACTCTAAGATAATAATAATGGATGAACCTACAGCAGCACTTTCTGATGAAGAAATTGAATGTTTATTTGATATTATAAAGAGTTTGAAAAAGGATGGAATAAGCATAATATATATTTCTCATAGAATGTCAGAAATATTTGAAATAGCTGACAGATTAACAGTTTTTAGAGACGGAAAATTTATAAAAACTATGAAAACTGCTGAAACAAACCCTAGTGAACTTGTTAAATTAATGGTTGGTAAAAATATTGTAGACCTTTACCCAATTAGGGATTATAAAAAAGATGAAGTAGTTCTTGAAGTTAAAAATGCATCTCTTAAGAAGCATTTTAGTGATGTAAACTTTAATCTTCATAAGGGAGAAATACTTGGAATAGCAGGACTTATGGGCGCAGGAAGTATTCATCTATCAAAGGCTCTTTATGGATGTTATGAAGGTTTTGAAGGTGAAGTTTATATTGAAGGTAAAAAGGTTAATATAAAAAAACCTTTAGATGGTATTAAAAATGGTATATCACTGGTTCCGGATGATAGAAAAAATCTTGGGTTAATACTTATAAGATGTGTAAGAGAAAACATTTCCATTGCTTCACTTGACAATATTTTAGACAATAATTTTATAAATTATAAAAAAGATAAGGAAGTTGCAAATAAAGAAATACAGCAGCTAAAAATAAAGGTTTCATCTTCAGAACAACGTGTGGAAAATCTAAGTGGAGGGAATCAGCAAAAAGTTGTATTTGGAAAGATGCTTGAAACTAGTCCTAAAATTCTTATACTTGACGAACCAACAAGAGGAGTAGACGTAGGAGCTAAGGCTGAAATTTATCAGATAATGGATGAATTAACTAATAAGGGGATGAGCATTATTCTTGTATCCTCTGACCTGCCTGAACTAATAGGCATGAGCGACAGGGTTATTGTAATGAGGGAAGGGAAAATTGTTAAGGAATTAAATAAAAATGAAGCTAATCAGGAAACCGTTTTAGCTTATGCAGCGGGAGGAGTTAAAGAATGAAAAATTTAGGGACAAAATTAATTACTAAATATAGAACTCTTACAGTTTTAGTATTAATTTTAATAACTGCGACATTTTTATCAAGTGCTTTTTTAACAGTAGATAATTTGTTGAATGTTGTAAGACAGGTATCAATAATTGCTATACTTGCAGCAGGAATGACTTTTGTAATAATAACAGGTGGAACTGATCTTTCTGTAGGTTCAATTACAGCTATAGCTGGAGCCATTTCAGCTTCAATGCTTATTAAGACTAACTCAGTATTTATTGCAATAATTGTTGGACTATTTATTGGTTTATTATTTGGACTTGCAAATGGACTCTTTATATCCCGCGGAGGAATGCCGCCTTTTATAGTAACTCTTGCAACAATGGCAATTGCCAGAGGATGCGTTCTTGTATTTACAAATGGGTCAC
>DHEX01000152.1 GCA_002400085.1 Clostridiaceae bacterium UBA4839
AACCAAATACATTTTGATATTAAACAAAAGTACCCACCATATAATATGGGCCTTGAAAAAATAAGAAAGCTTATGAAATTTCTATAAGGGGCTATTTTGCTCGTTCATCAACGGAGCGGTCAAGACCGTTCCCTATAGCTTGTCTGGCATTCTTTACCTGTTAAAGTTAAAGCTTATGCAAAGCTTTAACTTTAACATAAGCTTTAATCAAATTATATTTCTATCTCATAAAATCTCTTTTCCGCATATCTAAACAACCAGTTTATAAATATTAAGGACAATATTAAAGATACAGATAATATGAAGCTGTAAGCAGCTAAAGGAGATTTAATAAATTTAAAAGATATAAGACATAGGGCTGCAATAAATCCCATATTTCCAAACATAATTATTACTGCATTCATATTTTGCTTTACCGCCTTTTGGGGATTGTCCCAGTTTAATTTCGGATACTTAAGCTCTATAAGTAATCCCAGTATAATGAATGGAGAAGATGCAATTATAGATATAATAAGGATAATTAAAGCATTTAAAATTGAAAAATCAAAGAATAGGTATATAACGGAAATCATAACAGAAGCAATAATATCAAATACATATCCATGAAGCAGCTTTGCCTCAATAAACTCCTTAGGATAAATTGGCATAGATTTTATTATATTAAACCCCTTCCCTTCCCTTGATATAGCTGTAGATGTTACATTAGCTGATACTCCTAAAAATTCAGCAAAAGCTAAAGCTATAAGAGTAGCATAATAAGATGAATCCTTAAAAAGTGGAATCTGTGATAACTGCTTTGATACATCTTCTCCTTGAATAAAAAGCATTATTCCAAGAAATAAAGGAATAAAAAATATTTCAAAAGGCCCATTTAAAAAATATGTAGGCTCTCTGTTCATTAATTTTATTTCTCTACTTAAAAGAGCTTTAATCCTGCTGTTTTTCTTAACCTGCGCCTTAAACTCGCTTTCTGTAAACTTTTTATTGGACTTGTTGCTCTCCTGTCCTCTCGCTATACTTTCAGCATAAATATTAGACATTAAAGTCATAAGCAGGAAAACAAAACCAAAAGATACTGCTATAAATATGATGAAGTTTAAAAATCCCTTTAAGGTGCCTGCACCTGACATAGCATAAGTTGCCCATATTGAAGGATAGTAAATCTTACCTGATACTGATACAAGCCCATTTGGTGATGCAAATTTTTCCACAATTGCATTTTGACTCATTTCCATCTCAGCCATTTTTTGACCAAATATTTGAATTAAAACAGCAAATATTACAGCAATAAATCCAGATAAAATCATTGAAACATCTTTATTTTTTAAGAAATTTCCTGCTCTCATAAGAGGAATTACTATAAAATATGAAATTGCTAAAGGAACTATGGGGACTGCAAGAGATATAAGTACTGATACAATATAAAAAAGTATTCCTTCCCCTCCCTTAACTCCATATACAACAAAGCCTGTTGCCATTATTACAGTTGAAATCAATGTTTCATAAATATAATTTGAAACATACTTTGCAAAAAGTATATTCCAAGGCTCAAAAGGCATAGAAAGTATTATTTCCCCGCCCATATCTACAAAATAATTAGCTATAATTCCTGATATTCCAAATATTAAAGTTGTAAGAGAAGCAAATATTACAGATGATGTTAAAATAAGAGATTCCTGATTTATTGACTTTAAAGAATCATACATAACAGAATTAAAATATGCAAGCATAGCCACCATTCCTGAAAAGGATGCTGCTATTAAAATGACAAAGGATACTTTCTTTAAAACTGCCTTTTTATTGGTTTTTAAATCGCTGGTAAATCCACTCAAACCATAAAGTGAATCAATATATAATTTTGAAAGTGCTAATGCTTTTTTCATTCTCCAATCAACTCCAAGAACAAATTTTCAAGGCTCTCATTTTCTTTCCTTGTCGCTCTAAGCTCATCCAATGTACCTACAAAAATAATCTTACCCTTTTTTATTATTCCTATTCTGTCACATATTTTTTCTGCTACTTCCATTACATGAGTTGAGAAAAAAACAGTTTTCCCTGCATCGGCATGTTTTCTCATCATCTCTTTAAGTATAAAGGCTGATTTTGGATCAAGACCAACCATGGGCTCATCAAGTACCCATGTAGGCGGATTATGGATAAGAGCTCCCATTATAACAAGCTTTTGCTTCATACCATGAGAATAGCTTCCAATTTTTGATGGCAGTGCATCCTTTATTTCAAACCCTTCGGATAACTCCTCTATAACTTTAATTCTTTCTGATTCATCAACATCATAAATGTCCCCTATAAAGTTTAAATATTCAATTCCAGTTAACCTGTTAAATATCTCAGGATTATCCGGGACATATCCAATATTTTCTTTAGCTTTAACAGGTTCTTTTAAAATGTTTATATTGTTAATATTTATATCACCGCAGTCAGGCCTTAAAATTCCAGTTATCAGCTTTATTGTAGTTGTCTTCCCTGCTCCATTCGGGCCTAAAAATCCAAATATTTCTCCATCCCTTATGTTTAAATTAATATCATCAACAGCTTTATTCTTCCCATTGGCATAAGTTTTTGAAACGCCGCTTATTTCAATCATACTTTCACCTCTCAATTTTTTGGTTTAATTATACATCTTTATTTATGTTCCCGCAATTGGAAAAAATAACCACCGGGTGCCTGCCTCTTTGCCAACCATTGGGTGCCTGCCTCTTGACATTTGACATTCCAACTTGTCTAGCATTTTAATCCTTAGAGCATCTTTGTTTCTTATCGCAGTAGTGTATTTAATCTAAATTGCGAATTACAAAGCTGCTCCTATAATCTATTCAAAATACTATAAAAAAATTATATAATAATAAAAATATGGTGACGGTTAAGCATTATTCTCCTCTTGCACCAAATTATTAGTTATTTTCAGATTTTGCTGTATATTAAAAGAAGTATTTGGTATAATACAATATGAATTTGAACTTATTAGAAAGGATGATTAAAATGAACAAAAATCCTATTGTTACAATAGAAATGGAAGATGGGGATTCAATTAAAGTTGAACTTTACCCCGAAATTGCCCCAAACACAGTAAAAAACTTCATATCCCTTGTTGAAAATGGCTTTTATAACGGGCTTATATTTCATAGAGTAATTTTAGGCTTTATGATTCAAGGGGGATGCCCAAAAGGAACTGGAATTGGTGGACCAGGATATTCAATTAAAGGTGAGTTTAGCCAAAATGGTTTTAAAAATGACTTAAAACATACAAGAGGGGTAATATCTATGGCAAGAGCTGCTCATCCTGATTCAGCAGGCTCTCAGTTTTTCATTATGACAAACGATTCCCCTCATCTCGACGGAGCCTATGCAGCCTTTGGGAAAGTAACTGAAGGAATGGATGAGGTTGATAAAATAGTAAATCAGAAAACAGACTATAATGATAGACCCCTTAACCCATTAAAAATGAAAAATGTAACAGTTGAGACCTTCGAAACTGAATATGGTGAAGTTGAAAAATTAAAAGAAAGATAATAATAAATGGGAACGTTTAAGAATTTGCTAAAATTAATAAATTCTTAAACGTCCCACATTTTTGACATTAGTCAAATGTCATATGTCAAGAGGCAGGCACCTTTTGCAAATAAAATCCCTAAATGTCCCCATTTTTATCTCTTATAAACGCTATATCCGAAGCCGCCTTCTCTTTTTATGTTGTACATTGCTTTATCTGCATTTGATATAATCTTCGTTATATCACTGCCGTCATCAGGATATATGCTTATCCCTATACTGGCGCCGATGCTGATTTCACTGTTATAGTAAGTAAAAGGTTTGCTTAAAATATCCTCTATATCTTGTGCAAGATTTTTGGCTTCCTCAATATCATTAGAATGTCTTTTTAATATTAAGAACTCATCGCCCCCAAGCCTTCCTATTACAACATTATCATCAATCAAACTCTTTAATCTCTCTGAAGCACTTGAAAGTACGTAATCACCTGCCCTATGCCCAAACTTATCGTTTACTTCCTTAAAATTATCCAAATCCATAAAAAGAATAGAAAACTTTTCACCATTATCAAATTCTTTACTAATACATTCCATTATATTTTTTCTGTTTGGAAGCCCTGTTAAAACATCATAATATGCAAGCTTAATAATCATTTCATCTTTATTTTTTTTCTCAGTAATATCATCAAATATAAGGGCAAAATATCCAGGCTTTATACTATATATAACAAAGGAATACCATGCATTAAGCTCCTCTATATATATACTATCAACCTTTTTATGCTGATTTTCGCTTAACATGGCTTTTAAAAACTCCTTGCACTTATAAATATCCCTATTAATCCAAGGCATCACACTTGAAGCTTTTTTCCCTTCTATATCCTCTTTTTTAATGTTAAAATTTTTTGTGAATGCAATATTTGCTTCAATAATTAAAAAATCTTCAGGCTCTCCATTTTCATCATATAATACTTTATTGTATAAAAAGTTACTTGATAAATTTGAAAAAAGCTGCCTGTATTTCTCCTGATTATCAAACATTTCTTCCTTGTTTTTCTCGAGATTTATAAATAAATCTTTGAATTTATTTCCAAGTTCTGAAATTTCATCATTGCCACTAATTACAACATCCGAAGATATATTCCCAGTTGCAGATACCTCATCTACAAAGCCCTTAATAACAGCAATTTTTTTAGTAACTATTTGATGAAGTAAAATTAAAATAGCAAGTGCTATTAAACATTCAATTAATATTAGTATGCATACAAAGCTGTGCACATCCTTTACAGCAACATTATGGATATTCCTTGGGGCTACCGCTCTTATAGAAGCAATGGGTTTATCAAAAACATCCTTTACTAAAAAATAGCCTGATATACTGTTTCTATCATCAAACTTAACAGACATATCTTCTTTATCAAAATTATAATCTTTAATATCCTGCAATGTCTCTATACTAAGGGATAAATTAAAATCTCTCGACAACCTGTATAAAAAATTACTGCCTGCAGCTTTTCCTAAAATCAAAACTCCCCTGGGTTCCCCTGTTCCATCAGTTTTTACTATAGGAAGAGCAGAGACTAAAAATATACCCTTTTCTGTTGAAATAAACCCACTCATTTCATTTTGCTTTTTGCTTGCTATAACTGGAACTATATCTTCTGTAATTTTTTTCTTTGCAGATGAATCGTTTATACCTAAGTAGTTTTGTACCGCTATGTCCTTTACTATTTTCCCTTCGTTATCTGAGAATATAACAAAATCGATATTTTGCTGCTGAAGTGAAGCTAAATCTCTTAAATTTGCTTCAATATAATCATTGTTAAAATCCTTCATAAACTTATATGTATCATCCC
>DHEX01000027.1 GCA_002400085.1 Clostridiaceae bacterium UBA4839
AAGTTTATAGGAAAAGGATACTTACTGGGGATACCTTTCCCAATCATAATTCTTATAATAGTTTATGCAATTGGATATGTAATTTTAAAATATACCAAGTTTGGAAGGGGCGTTTACAGCATTGGTGGAAACAGAGAAGCATCAAGACTTTCAGGTATAAATATTAAAAAGGTAGAAACACTTGTTTATACTATAAGCGGACTTCTTGCAGGACTTACAGGAATAATTCTTACATCAAGACTTGGATCTGCACAGCCAANNAGCTGGAACAGGATATGAACTTGATGCTATAGCAGCAGTAATTCTTGGAGGTACAAGCTTTTCAGGTGGAGAAGGATCTATACTTCCAACAGTGGTAGGAGCATTAATTCTAGGTGTTGTAGACAACATATTAACACTTACGGATGTAAATCCCTTTGCTACAAATATTGTAAAAGGAATAGTTATTCTTCTTGCGGTATTAGCTGATAGCAAATTTAAGAAATTTTCAGCTAAAACAGAATAGTTTGTTTTTACTTTCTTGGTTTAAATGATATTTAATTAGACTGTGAAAAAGCCTTAGGTACTTCCTGAGGGTTTAATAATGTTCCTTTTAACAAATTTTATTAAATATATTGGAGGTAAATTTATGAAAAAGTTGGCTAAAGTTTTTTCAATGATTTTAGTTACTATTATGGTTTCAACAGCAGCAGGATGTTCATCATCAGGTAAGACAGAAACAAAAACAGATGATACTAAAAAAGATACAGGTAAGAAAATTGTTATTGGTCTTTCTATGAACACCTTAAATAACCCATTCTTTGTAGATGTTAAAAAAGGAGCAGAAAAAGGAGCGCAGGAAAACAATGTTGACCTTATTGTAACTGATGCTCAAAATCAGTCAAGCAAGCAGCTTACAGATATTGAAAACTTAATTCAGAAAAAACCGGATTTATTAATAATAGATCCATGTGACAGTGATGCTATTATATCAGCAATTGAAACAGCAAATGAAAAGAAGATACCTGTAATTACAATTGATAGAGCCGCAAATGGGGGGAAGGTAGTATCACATATTGGATTTGATGCTATTCATGCAGGAAAGATTGCCGGAGACTTCTTAGGAAAAGCATTAAATGGAAAGGGCAAAGTAGTTGAAATTATGGGAATTATGGGAACAAACGTTGCACAGGATAGAAGCAAAGGGTTTAATGAAGCTATTTCAAAATACCCAGATATAGAGGTTATTGCTAAGCAAAGCGCTAACTTTGATAGAGCTGAGGCAATGAAGGTTATGGAAAATATCCTTCAGGCAAATCCAGAAATTGATGGAGTTTATGCAGCAAATGATGAAATGGCATTAGGAGCACTTGAAGCAATTGAAGCAGCAGGAAAACTTGATAAGATTACTTTAATTGGAAATGACGCTATAGATCCAGCGATAGCAGCAATCAAATCAGGAAAGCAGGAAGCTACAATTGCAGAGCCGCCATTCTTCCTTGGAAAAAATGCAGTATTAACTGGACTTAAAGTAATAAACGGTGAAAAGGTAGATGAAAAGGTTATACTTGATTCAACATTAGTTACGAAAGATAACGTTGATACAGTTAAAACTAAGGAATGATTTAGGTAAATCAGTGTTAGAATAATAGGGAACATATTTATGTTCCCTATTAAGTGATTTTTAGGCTCAGATGGAGTAGAATGCCTTATCTGGGTCCTATAAGAACCAATCCATGGGTGCAGCATCCATTAGATATTACGGATGCTGCTATTAAATAAAAAATATTTTTTTAAAAGAGGTGCTTAAAATGAATATAGAAAAATATATTGACCATACCCTTTTAAAGCCAGAAGCTAAAGAAGGACAGATAATTAAACTTTGCGATGAAGCTAAAAAATATAATTTTGCTTCAGTGTGTGTAAATCCCTATTATGCAAGTCTTGTAAGGAGTCAGCTTAAAGGGAGCGATGTTAAAACTTGTGTTGTTATAGGCTTCCCATTAGGAGCAAATACAAAAGAAGTTAAAGCTTTTGAAGCTAAAAATGCCATAGAAAACGGTGCACAAGAAGTTGATATGGTTATAAATGTAGGTGCACTTAAAGATAAAAAATATGATGTTGTAGAAGAGGATATTAAAGCAGTAGTTGAGGCTGCAAAAGGAAAGGCGCTTGTAAAGGTAATTATTGAATGTTGTTTATTAACAGATGAAGAAAAAGAAAAAGCATGTAAACTATCTATAGAAGCAGGAGCAGATTTTGTTAAAACTTCAACAGGATTTAGTACAGGTGGAGCAAAAGCAGAAGATGTCAGACTTATGAGAAAAGTTGTAGGAGATAAAGCAGGAGTTAAAGCTTCAGGTGCAGTCAGAGATTACAAGACAGCAATGGAAATGATTGAAGCAGGAGCAAATCGAATTGGAACAAGTTCAGGAATAAAGATAATGGAAGAATCAGCAAAGTAATGTATTCAAATTGATTTGTAAAAATCGCTATGAAAATTTTCATAGCGATTTTTTTAGTATATAAATATAATCTGCAATTCATAATTTAGATTTAATACACCGCTGCGATAAGAAACAAAGACGTTCTAAGGATTAAAATGCCAGCTATAGAGAACGGTCTTGACCGTTTTGCCCTCACGATTCCGTGCATCTCCCTGAGGAATGGTCAAGACTATCTAAATGTTCACCGCTGTTCATCATATATTTTTCTTAACTTATTTGGGAGCCTTAGGAGAACCAATTTATGATTAATTTTTCATAAATTAGTATTAGGGTGTTTACATTAAAAATAATGAGAAGTATAATTATTCTATAGGGAGAAAATAACATAATAAAACATGATTTAACAATGGCTACATATTATAGGTGATAGTTTGTAATTTTCATTGTTATTTGTATCTACAATTATCGGAATATTTCTACAAATCTCACACAGCATCTTTATGGCAATTTCTGCTATATAATTTTAAGCTGTTCTCAAACATTTACATCATTCACTAATATTCTATAAGTTTAAGATCAAGTTGTTCTTATGCTCTTAGGTGTTGTTTTCGTGAACTACCCACCACTTTAGAAGGGGGCTTTGCTTCAAAGATAACACATGGGTATCTTCACAGGCTTACAGTAGGGCAAGTCCCTAACCTACTGTGTCCGGCCAGTGTGCCAGCTTGACTTTACGGAATACAGGTATTTTACTGGTTCGCTATTTGCTGTATTAACAATTTATAAGGGGGGGATATAAAACACATATATATTTTTACACCATTTAAATTATTATATTAAAAAGGGGGAATACAACGCATGGAAGAGAAAAAGGGACTTTCAAGTACTGCATACGGTGGAATAAAAGGTGAGGATTATATTCCATATGTACCTGTAAACAAAGCGATGCCTGAAGTAACTGTTATGTCAATTGTTTGGGGCTGTATTTTTGCAGTTGTTTTTGG
>DHEX01000064.1:0-678 GCA_002400085.1 Clostridiaceae bacterium UBA4839
TGTAAACACCTACATAAATATCGAATAGCAAAGTTATCCTCAGTCCACAAATCAGTATCCAAAACAAATTGTTCTTTATTTTCAAATTTATCTAATGGAATATAATTATTAAATCCTCGTCTTAGATATTCTTCAACAAAAGGTTTAAATTGTTTCCATGTTAATTTCATTTTTTGTTTTGAATACTGATTTTTTAACTCCTGTGCTTTATTTAAACTTTCTGTAATTCGATTTGCTAAATCTTTTACATCATCCTCATCATGATATTTTTCCCATCGATAATATGTAGCCTTTGGCATATGCAGTAATTCCATGTAGTCTTTTCTCGTACATAATCTTGGCTCACAATAATTGTTATAGATATTATTTATTTTTTGCCTTATCAAACTTATGTAATCAGTATTTTTTGTCATTGTTTTACTAGCTATATATGGAATATTCACATAGTTATAGAATATCTGTCCCACATCTGTATTTACTATTTCTGAAAGTATAGTAAATCGTATATATTTTGTATATATCTGTCGTGTATTAGAACTATGCCATATCTTATCCATAAAACAATGAAATATTTCATCTTGATTTTTACTTATTTTGTAATCATCTAAAACTTCATATAGATACTTTCCGTCAATATTATACAGTCTTATCATCTTCAATCATTACATAATATTTACC
>DHEX01000064.1:721-3623 GCA_002400085.1 Clostridiaceae bacterium UBA4839
TTAGAATAACTCGCCTTAATGACATAGTTTGCAAGCAAAGTAGGATCAGAAACTATCTTACTTAATTTTTCCTTATATCCTAAAATCACTGCATCAAGATTATCTATATCATTATCATCATCACATTTATCCTTTTCTTGACAAGCGTTCCTCCATACAATAGCAAAATCATTAATAATATGCTTAATCTGTTTAATGATATGTCGGTTATCTAATTTCAAATCATTATCAAGAATAAGACAACTTGTATCTACTACACTTCTATTCCATTGAACTTTCTTACGTTCCCATGAACAAATGTATTCAGCAAGTTCATTCATTGGAGAAGGGGAGTGATAAGCATTTAATGGAAGTTTATCTTTACTATCCAATACATTTTTGTTATGTTTTTTAATCTTATAATAACGTTTTAACTTTTTAGGATAATTAAATAATAGAAAATAGGGGAGTTGCTGCGAAAACTTTCTTAACCCCTGACTTAATTGCCACCGTATACCTGTTTTAAGAAAATCAATTTCTTTCCTTTATACCGCCATTTTCATGGTATTTTTACACTGTAATTAACAGTCGGAGTAGACCATATCTTTATCTATATAAATATAGACATGTAGCACTTCCAAATAAGGATTTTCACCTTAAATGTACTTCCTTACGGAATGGTCGTTGAACCTTCCTTAATCTTTAATTAAGGCTTGGCACAGGATTGCCTTGTTATATAAATTATATTTTAATGTTTTAACTCTAAATATTCTCTCCATCCATCTGGGCAAACACATTTCCATCTTGTGCCTGATAATATTCCACTATAAATATAATTATAAGGAATATTATACTTAATAGACAAATCACGTGGTTTTATACCATTTAAAAAATCCATTCTCACTTGAAATATTAAATCCTCTGTATATTTCGCAGTTTTTTGTTTACTTCCCTCGTTGGCTTTTCTACATTTTTCTTTCTGTTCATCTGATCTCTTATATCCTGTTAAAGATTCGCTTAAATGTTGTCTATGTATCTTTGTTTTTTTATAACCTTTATGCGATTCAGACATTCGTTTCCTTGTTTTTTTTGACATTTTTTTGCCTTGCATATTGATTTTATTTTTCATTCCAATTTTTTGTTTTGCATTTTCAGACATTATTTTACCAACAACACCATCTCCTCCAATAGTTAAATTAAATCCATTATTATAAGTATCATATTTTTTGATATATTTAATTTCTAACTTATTAAGTATATCATTTGAAATATTATCACTAATAGAAAATTTTACTAACGTATAAAATATAAATGATTGTTCTCCGTGTTTATTCCAAGAATTCTGTAAATATTTATTACTATGATGATTATTCTTTAAATTCCATTTATGAAAAATCCAACGTCTATAAAAATTTTCGTGTGTTTGTCCAATATATCTTTTATGATTACCAGTACATTCAATGCAATAAATTCCAAAATACTTCTTTTGATCTTGAATATTCATTTTATCATCTCCTTCCAAATATTATTTTTATAATATACATTAAAATATTAATTCATATAATTTAGGTTTTCCCTGTTAGCCAATTTACTAATCGTCATTTCCTACGACTCCTATACGTTAAATTGACACCCTATTTTTATAGGTTCACTACATTTGCATTATATATCACTATATAATGGAGCTAAAAATTAACCCTGATAGATACGCAAAAGTGAAATTTTATCAGCATAGTATTTTTTTGACTTTGGATTAGTCGTATATTTATTTAATATGCTTGTTGCAATATTAGTAATTTCACCAATACGATTATCTCGACTATTCATCTCGTACTCAACAATTGAATCTTGATTATAGTCTTTCTCATCTGTAGTCACTTTATCTTCAATATCAATAATCATAGGTTTATGTATTTTAGACTCATAAAGCATAGAATCGTTACAGAGATAGACAGCATCACCATCGGTGTCCCTGAAATGGACTATATCTTTGACATGCCTATTTATAAGATAGGTTTAGCCATATGGCACTTCCAAATAAGGATTTTCACCTTAAATGTACTCCCTTACTGGGATAGTCTCTTAACTTTAATAATTAGGTTTAGGATTCAATTAAATAATATTCCAAGTTTCATTATGCTTAATATGATTAATCGTTTGCCATCCGACATGATATTTTCTTGCTATATTTGCAACATTATCATATTTTAGCATTTCTTTTATTTTAATAATATCATCACTATGTAACTTTGCATTTGGATTGTTGTCTCCATGATTATCTTTCATTTTACTTTTATTGTACTTATGTGAATATTTAACATTGTAATCATGAGTACACCATTCCAAATTTTCAACATATGGATTGCTTCTTCTGAAGTCTTTATGATTAATTTCTGGTAAATTATTTGGGTTTGGTATAAACAGTTCTGCCACAATCTTATGAATTTTTATCATTGATTTATGCTTCTTACTACCTGCTGTACATACCAAATATCCATCTTTATCTAAGCGTGTTTTGATTTCTTTCCCATTATGTTTTACATTACCATAATTACTAATATCATAAATAACTCCATTAATATTTTTAGATTTCCAAACTTCTTGTTGCATTAAATCCTTTCTACCCAAACCTAATTACTCTTAGCACAGGATAACAAAATTGCTTCCCCTGTTAGCCAATTTACTAATCGTCATTTCCTACGACTCCTATACGTTAAATTGACACCCTATTTTTATAGGTTCACCATATTTATTACCCTAAAGTTTCCAATAGGGAGGACAGACACCACTTTATCCCGCCTTGCCTAGGCATTGATAAATCATACATATTAATCATAACAACATCTTGGTCTTCAAAATGCTTGAACCATTTCTTTGTAATATCATTATCTACATTGATAACATCATTAACTTCTGACGGGCA
>DHEX01000064.1:3778-4627 GCA_002400085.1 Clostridiaceae bacterium UBA4839
TTACCATTTGAATCATAATCATCCGTATCATCAATACCTAAAAATTTATATGTATAAAACTTATCTCCTTTAATTATTTTTTCATATAAATCAGTGGAATACTTAGCAAGTTTAATTATCTTTCCATCATTTTTTGAATCCAGAAAATCATAATATGGTTTATTCTTATTTTTATCTTTAAACCAATTAACATATTTTTGATTCCATAAATCAAGACATTGTAAATATTGAAAATTCATTCTTGTTTTAAGATTTAGATTTTTAATATGATGACTATATTTGCTTATACCAAGTTTAAAATGATACTTATTAACAGTCTCCATATATTTATTCCAACCGTTATTACCATATCGTTTCTTAAAAATCTTATAACCCTTAAACATTGATACATTCCAAATGCAATCAATATCTTCCACATTATGCCAAGTTCCAAAAACATCTTTAATCTTAGAAATTCCCATTTCTTTGTATATTTCTTTAAATGGCATTTCTACAGAATAACCTTTAAAAAACGGAAGTCTAATTTGCGCTCCAATAGCCGTATAATCAAGCCCAACAGCATTACTAATTCTCTCACTTACTTCATGTGTATGGCAACCAGAGCCATCAAAGGGGGAGAGCTGAATATCATGTAGCCCATCTTCAATTTCTCTTGCTTTATATTTCTTTGTTTCTTTAGTTTCTTTATCAACAAATTCTTTTTCTTTTTCTACTACATATCTAATCTGCTGGTCTTTAATTACTTTAGTATATTCATCAATTACAACAATATTAGGAATCTTACCATCTACAATAGTACAAGTGCTAAAGGGGAGACAACGTTGATTTTCATACTTAGATACAACGCAT
>DHEX01000091.1:0-11989 GCA_002400085.1 Clostridiaceae bacterium UBA4839
AAGTTACTTTTTCAATTAACCATAAAATTATTTACTATTTATTAAAAGGAACATCCTATTAGACTGATTAAATTGTTCAAAATATATTTCTTTATATTCTTCAATTTTAAAAAACTGTTCAATAAAATCTTTCCATTGGGTTGTACTTAAATTTCTCAAGTAAATTCCATCGCTTTCAACATAAAGGTTGTCATAAAGCAATTTACATCCACATTCTTCTATTTGCTCCTGCGATAAATAAGGATTTAATTTTATCAATATTTTCCCATTAGGTGTTACAATTCTTTTAATATTATTTATCAATAATTCTGCATCATTAGGCATAATATTATCAATTATATTCGATAATATTGCAGCATCAAATGAGTTTTCTTTAATCTTTTCTAAAATTTCTATTTGCCCACAACAAAATTCCACCTTAGTTTCTAAATTATTTAATCTTGCAGTTGATTTACAAAATTCTACTGCCTTTGGTGAAATATCAATACCCAAACACTTACATATATTATCTTTTTCAGCACATTTAAAAATCATAGCACCACTGCCACAGCCATAATCTAAAATACTTTTAGAACCAACTGAAATCCAATCAATTGCACTTTCTAAATCTTTATGGATTTTCATTGATTTATCATAATGCTTTGGTGTTTGTTTCCCAAATATATCATCCCAAAAAGAAATAGTTCTTCTATAATTATACATTTTATCCTGTCCCCCTTATTTTACTATATATAGCGCTATAATCAGTATGGATATACATATTCTTACAATATGATGTTTTGCGTTTATCTTGCCATACATCTTATACCCATTATTTATTGCTGCAGCATAGATTAATGCTATACCAACAATAAGCAAATAAATTGTATTTTTCTCCAATATAAAATTGATAATAATTGAGATTACAGTTAATATTCCTCCAATAATCATTAATAAACTTGCCCAAAAATTAATCTTCTTTTCCTTCAATTGAAAACCGCCAGCTAAAACAGTTAGCCCACCATAAGCTATACCAATTAAAAATAACAGTAAAGTTAAAATGTTCATGGTGTAACCTCCTCACAATTAGGTTCTTCGACTTTTTCACTAAAAAAGCATCCTGATTCAAGCAATTGGTTTGTTTTATTAATCATCATCCTTTTCCAAATCAAAAAGTGACTTAATTTTATATAAAGTAAAATTTAAATTTTTTAATTACTTAACATGTGCCGTGCCTACAATCTGCTTGATTTTTTTAAGCAAAATTATTTACACAGCCTCATTATATATCTACTATTTGAAATGTTTTCTGAAATTTTATATCCATTCCTAGTATATAAATTAATAGCTCCATAATTTTTTGCAAATACATATAAAAATATAGCTTTATTTTTTCCCTTTGCAATTGATGCAGCATATTTTAAAATGTAAGTTCTTATTCCCCGCCCTTGAAATTCGTCAAAAATAAATAAATCATCAAGTTCAAGTTCCCCCCCTTTGTCATGTAAGAAAAAGTAACCTACTTTAATTTTCCCCAAATACACACATTGATAATTATCTATATTATTTTCTGCTTTTTTCTTTATCCAATCAAAAATCCTCTTAAAATCAAGATTTAAGTTAGTTTCATACTTCATAATAAGTTTTCTATTTAACTCAACTATTCTATCTATATCATTACTTGTGGCATTTTTAAACGTTATTTCCATAAATTTTATCTCCCCCACATAATAATTAGTAATTCAAAAATGATACATCACTTTATACTAATTCAAAAGCGGTAAATATATCTGACTTTCTCTCAGTTTTCCTTTTTCCGATACCTTCCATCAAGATTATCCACTTGTACGTCTTTATTCCATTATACAACTTAATATACACATATTGTATGCTCTGTATTAGAATTCTTAAACTCTTTTGGCACTTGGCATATTGTAGATACAGGAGAAAAGATATGGTTAATGGCTTGGAAAGGCAAGGTTAAGGTTCTCGATTCAAGGATTAAGGGGATGGCTCAGGTCATTTTTTATATTGGAAATTATCTCACAGATATTGTGGTAGGTCACAATCCGCCTTTTTATTTGACGCTTACGCAATAAAATAAAAAAAACAACCTTCTATAATATGCATTCCACTGTAAAAGGCTGGTTTTTATTTTACATTATTTTATTATTCAGATGTTTCAGCCTGTAAAAGCTGCAAAATATAATTTATAAAATCTTCATAATTGTTTGATTTAACCAGAAGCTTTACATTTTCCTCCTTAGACAGAATAGAAATAATACTATCGTATAGCTTCATAAAATCATTCCTATCTCTTTTATTGACTGAAATCAAAAAAACTAACTGTACATAATTTTCTCCCCATTTTATAGGCTTATCATCTATAAGTACTGATATAACAGTCCTTTTTGCAGTCATATCCAGTGCATGCGGTATTGCAAAATTATATCCGAAAGCAGTTGATGAAAGCTTCTCCCTTTTGATGGCTGATTCAATAAAATCCTCATTTACCAAACCCATACATACTACTTTGTTACCCATATACCGTATAGTCTCAAACTCATCTTTAAAGTATACATTTTTCGAAAAAAGCTCCTTATCAAAGCATTTTTTAACTGCTTGCCCCACAATAGATTTATTCTTATATTCATTTATTTTCTGTATACTCTGATCAATTTTTATATAATTATCATTAGATAATAGTGGATCGATCTTAATCCATGGAATCTTTATATTTTCGTCAGGGTCTAAGGTTGATATTATCAGGTCTACCTTTGAGAAATCAGTGAGACAGCCTAAGGAAGTTATCACATCTGTAATTTCAATATCATCTGAGTATCTGTTCATAAGTTTGTCTATTATTCTCAGATGCATATCATAATAGCGGGGGCATATAATTGCTGTTTTTATTTTTTTGCTTAGTATTTTACTTTTTTCAATGGCAACACTTATATATAAGGCAATATAACCTATTTCATCATCGTTTATTTTTAATTTAGTTTCATTATATATTTCATTTGAGATATATACAGCAATATCATAAATAAAGGGGTATTCAAGCTTTATACTTTTATTTAGCGGATTCCTTGAATAAACACCATTTTTTGCCCTTAAAAGTAGATTCTTAATATGTATTACAAATTTAATAAAAAATTCTTCATCATTAAGCTTCAGATGATAATAATTATCTACCTTATCTATAATTTTTTTCACAAGCTCTATATAATATTCTTCTATAAAATTGCCTAAATTCTGCATATTTATAGTGGAATAATTGATAGTAGTTTTGCCCATAAGCAAAAAAGTGATATAGTAAATTTCCTGAGGTGGAAATTTTATATTGTAATTTTTTTCAAGTTCATTGACAATTTTTATTGCTATACCATATTCATAATAGCTTTCGTATTCAAAGCTGCTGTATTCATCAATATTCAGAGTACAGTTATTGGTAATTCGCTCCATAGATATTGTTATATGCATAGCTAAGCTTGTTACGGAATAATCATTTGAATAAATGTTGCAAGATTTCAATACATCAAATATGATAGTTTTAATATGGTTAAAATTATAGTCCTTCAGGAAGCTTTTATTATTATTTATATTTAGAAAATTATTATTTGCCTCATTATATATAATATCTGTTATAAGCTTTCTTTTGTTTTTCTCATTTCCTTCTATGCTTATCATGTTTAAATCCTTTTTCAATACAAGCTTATAATCATTTAGCAGGGATCTTATTTTTTTCAGATCTTTTTTTAAGGTAGCATCACTTACAAAGATATCATCAGCAATATCAAGCATATCAATTGGTTTATTGCTGTTCAAGAGTTTGTTCAAAATGTAGCTGACTCTCTCTTCAGGAGTTATAGGAGTAGTCCCGCTGTCAAAATACTTATCCAGATTACACTTGTCATTGAGCTTATATCCATTCTTTGATGACAGGATAATGTTATCATTCTTCATACTTCTTATATCATTACGTATAGTTCTTACAGTAACCTTCAATATATCTGCAAGGCTTTCACCCTTCATCCATGAATTATTCAGTTTCAAAAGCCTGATTATTTTCTTTTGTCTCGAAGTTAAAAGCATGCTACTCATTTCCTTTACAAAAGATTATACTTTGCTATTTATATTATAATATAAATTTATAATATTCGGGCAGAATTGTTTTCCTACTATATAGGAAAACAATTATTTGATATGTGCTTATTCTATATGATAATTTTACATATAGGAGGTGATGGTATGGGCAGTAAAAAAAATATTCAAGAGCTTGCTCTGAAAATGATAGGCTTCGCAGGAGATGCTTTTAGTTATTATTTTCAGGCTCTTGATGAAGCAAAAAAACACAACTATACAGAGTGCGACAACATACTGAAAAATGGAGATAACTCACTGAATCAGGCACATAAGCTACAGACAGACCTCATTACGAAAGAAGTCAATGGCGAAGATACTGAATACAGTATCTTAATGGTACATGCTCAGGATCATTTAATGAACGCTATTCTTGCAAAAAAACTGGTCATAGAACTTATTGATATAAATAAAAAATTAGAAAAGAGGTAATAAAAATGTATAGATTCCCTGACAGCTTCTTATGGGGTTCAGCAACAGCTTCCTATCAGGCTGAAGGCGCATATTTAGAAGATGGCAAAGGCTTATCCATATGGGATGTATTTACACACAGCGAAGAAAGCAAAAGCAAAAATGTATGCAATGGTGATGTCGCCAGCGATCATTATCACAGATATAAAGAAGACATTAAATACATGGCTGAATGCGGACAAAAAAGCTATAGGTTCTCTATATCATGGCCAAGGATTCTTCCTAATGGGAGAGGAAAAATTAATCCTAAGGGCATTGAATTTTATAGCAATCTCATAGATGAACTTCTAAAAAATAATATAGAACCATTTGTTACGATATATCATTGGGATCTTCCTCAAGCACTGCAGGATATCGGCGGATGGGAGAATAGAGAAACCTCCTATGCATTCAAAGATTTTGCAAAAATTTTATTTCAAAAATTAGGACACAAAGTAAAGCTGTGGGTAACCTTCAACGAACCAAGATTTTTTACATATTCAGGTTATCTTATTGGGAACTATCCTCCTTCTTATAAGGATCCTCAGAAAACCATAAGAGCAGCTTATAACGTGATGCTGGCTAATGCACTAGCTATAAAGGAATTCAGAAGTATGAACATTGATGGACAAATAGGGATAGTTCATTCCTTTACTCCTGTTTACTCTGTGGATGACAGTGAAGGAAGCAGAATCGCAGCAAGAAATGCAGATAACTATTTCAATAACTGGGTACTTGATACTGCCATTAATGGGGAATTCCCTCAGGATCTGATTCAAAAGCTAAGCAAAGATTATGATCTTAGCTTTATTGATAATACTGATCTTAATATTATAAAATCCAATACTGTAGATTTTGTTGGTCTCAATTATTATGCCAGGGCATTAGTAAAGGAATATACCACAGGAGAAACAGTATTAAGGGTAAACAACAAGGGAAATAAAATGAAGGGTTCCTCAAAAATAGTAATTAAAAACTGGTTTGAGATGATCCAGGATCCAAAAAGCAAGTTTACTGACTGGGATACTGAGATATACCCAAGAGGACTTTATGACGGGCTTAAAATGGTAGATAAACGATATAACCACATACCTATATATATTTCAGAAAATGGGCTTGGAATGATTGATAACCTTGTTGACGGGAGAATAAATGATGATCCACGCATAGAATTTCTGAAAATGCATCTGAAGGAAATTTATAACGCAATTTCTGATGGGGTAGACGTAAGAGGGTACTATGTATGGTCCTCTTTTGATTTATACAGCTGGATCAATGGATATGACAAAAGATACGGACTCATATATGTTGATTATAAGAACAATAACAAAAGGATACCAAAGAAAAGCTATTATTGGTACAAGGATGTTATAGCCTCACATGGCTTAACATTAAATGAATAAGGGGGAAATAATAATGAGCCATACTAAGCTTCAAACCGTTAATTCATTTGCTGAAAACAAATTGCTGCCTGTAGCTAATAAAATAAGCAGACAAAGACATTTGCTTGCAATAAGGGATTCTTTTCTTACAGTTTTGCCTGTAACCCTGCTGGGTGGTGTTGCTTCAATTTTATCATCACCTCCTGTTGGTTCCAAGCCAATCCAGGCAACTAATTTATTTAATAAGTTTCTTCTGGCATGGAGCGGATTTGCAAATCATTATTCATCCGTATTAAGCTGGCTGTATGCTGTAACCTTAGGATCATATGCATTATATATATGTATTGGCATTGCCTATTATCTTGCAAAATCATATAAAATGGAACCGTTTATACCTACTCTTACATCATTGGTATGCTTTATAATTATAACTGCAGTACCAGGAGAACTTTCTTTTGATAAAAAAGAGATACTGATCAATTATTTTGACGGAAAAGGCCTTTTTACAGGAATGCTGACAGCATTGATTGCAGTGGAATTGTTCAGATTTCTAAAGAATAAAAAAGTAGGATACATTAAGATGCCGGATACAGTGCCTCCAGCTCTGACGGCTTCTTTTGAGGCTTTAGCCCCTGTTATAATAACAATAGGTGCTTTTTTCCTTGCAAATTCAATTATAGTAAACATAACTGGAAATCCTATACCTAAAGCTGTATTATCAGTTATGGCTCCTGCTATAAAAAGTGCAGATAACGTATTTGTAGTATTCATTATTACAGCACTCACTCAATTCTTATGGTTCTTCGGAATTCACGATGCTGCTATCGGCACAGTTGTTGGGCCAATAAGAGATCATAACTTAGCTATGAATGCTTCGGCAGCAATGGCCCACCAGAGTCTTCCTTATATATTTACAACACCTTTCTGGGTGTATTTCGTTGTAATAGGCGGCTCAGGTGCTACCTTCGGATTGGTGCTGATGCTTATGAAAAGTAAATCAAAGCAGCTAAAAACAGTGGGAAAGCTTAGCTTTTTACCATCACTTTTTGGTATAAATGAGCCTGTACTTTTTGGTGTACCTCTTGTATTAAATCCTTTATTCTTTATACCTTTCATCCTGGCAGAATCGCTTAATGCAGTTATTTCATTTTTGCTTATGCAGTTTGGGATCATTGGTAAAACCTACATCATGGGGGGATGGAATTTATTTTCTCCTATAGGTGCTTTTATATCAACTATGGATTGGAAGGCTCTAGTTCTTGTTATAGCTTTGATTGTAATGGATACACTAATTTATCTTCCTTTCTTCAAAGTATATGAAAAAAAGTTAATAAAAGAAGAAGAAAAAGAACTTTAATTATATTAAAGCAACTATAATAACGCTCACTATATGAAAGGAGAATATTATGAAAATTTTACTTGTATGTTTTGCTGGAATGTCTACCAGCATTATGATGAAAAAAATGAAGGAATCTGCAGCTAAAAAGAAAATTGATCTGGACATAAATGCTGTACCTCTCAGCAAATTTCAGGACAACCTTGATGGCGTTAACGCCATATTGCTTGGGCCTCAGGTAAGATATGCCGTTAAGGATGTAGAAAAAACAACTGAAGGGAAAATACCTGTTATGGTAATCAACTCCGTTGATTATGGAATGATGAATGGTGATAAGGTTCTTGATGAAACAATAAAAATGGTAAAAGACAAATAAAATAATAAAAATAATCAGGCATGATAATCTAATAATAATTCTCATGCCTGATTATTTTTTACAGGCTCAAAACATCCTTTTATTATAATTCATCTAATTGTAACTCCTAAATGTAAATTAAATTTTTACTCCAAACTACTATTGGGTAAAACTATATCAAATTTACCTTCAGGAATTTGAAACTCTTTATTATTGGTAATAATTTTTCCATTAATTAATTGCATCTCAAAAAGAATTTTTTCATTAGATAAACCCCAAATATAAGTCTTTCCCGTTGCTCCATATGAAATTAATAATATGTCATCATATATTCCAATTTGTGGTTGATCATTTAAAAATTCCATTTCATTAATATTCATATTAGCATTTGCTATACTTTTTAACTTCTGAAATATTGATACTTCTTCATATTTCATAGAGCTTATTGAAATTTTTCCTAAACCATCATAAGTATTTACATAAATATCTTTTCCGATTACAACAGGTCTCACAACATAATTAATACAGCATTGTCCTTGCATATCTACTTTGTTAAATTTAATACTACTACCTTCAATTTCAATTATATATAACCCAGAAGCCATCCCATTATTCTCTATAGGATGATAATAATGTACCAATACCTTTATTGTATTGTTATCTTGAAAAATCAACATAGGCTGAAATAAATTAGCTTCACTATTTTCTTTAGTTATATCAACATTTAATTTAGATATATTTCCCTTATTATTCTTTTCTATAGTTACTCCATTTTGGTTTCCATATACACTATAAATAATACCATTTGCTTTTAATATCTCTCTATCGTCCTTATATTTTACATTAATTTTTGGACTGTCTGTAGAAACTTTATCCTTTTTTACATATAAGTTTTCTCTGCCATTCCAAAGTATTCCCGTGCAATCATCCCCATTGTTAAATTTAATAATGGGTTTATTATCTATTTCTACAGTTTGATTTTTCATATCATATTTAACCTGATAAAGTTTAAAACTATCGAAATCATAAATTAAGAAGGGAATAGAATTGTACATTGTATCTTTACTATTTAAAGATTGTGTACTTTTATCATTAGTGCTACGCAAAAAATATATAATTCCAGAAACTGCTATTACAACTATTAACATTATTGAAAAAGTTAACTTCCTATTCATTATTACTCCTCCTACTCTGTAATTAATTATATATTATATAATTACCTAAAATATATTTCATGCTAGCCTTCCATAATTATACAGATAATACTTGTTTTTTGCAAGTACTTTTTCATAAAAAGTTAAAAGTGGAGAACATTGCAACTGGAATTTCCACAATGTTGCAAACCCAGGTTTTCAAGGCTTTGGCTCAATCTTCCTTCAATTTTTTCCCTTAGTCCTTATTCCTTAATCCGCTTTTATGTGCAAATGAAAAGAGAGGAAACCAGGATTTTCTATCATTTTTATTTAGCTTTAAAATATGCCACGTGCTTTGCACGTGGCATAAAAAACTTCCTACTCGACTGTTACTGATTTTGCTAAATTCCTTGGCTTATCTACGTCGCAGCCCTTTTCTACTGCCATGTAGTAGGCAAGAAGCTGGAGGGGGATAACCTCGAGAACTGGGGCAAGGATTGGTAAGGTCTTTGGAATGTAAACCCACTGATTTGAAACCTTTTCAATGTCGGTGTTTCCTTCCATGGTAAAGCATATCACCCTTGCACCGCGGGTTACAACCTCACGAATGTTGCTTACCATCTTTTCAAATATATCCTTTTGTGTTGCCAGTGCAATAACTGGTACACCCTTGTCAATAAGAGCAATAGGTCCATGCTTTAGCTCACCTGCTGCATAGGCATCTGCATGAATATATGATATCTCTTTAAGCTTTAGGGCACCCTCTAAAGCCACTGCAAAATCTAAGCCTCTTCCTATATAATAGATATCCTTAAACATATAAGTTTTATCTGCAAACTTTTGAAGCTCTTCCTTTTGCTCTAAAACCTTCTCAGCTTTTGATGGAAGCTTCATCATTTCATCCCTTATTACCCTGTATTCTTCTAGAGATAAATTGCCGTTTAATCTTCCAAGGTATAAAGCAATTATATACATAGCAATTAGCTGGGTAGTATATGCCTTTGTTGAAGCCACTGCTATTTCAGGCCCTGCCCAAGTATATAAAATGTCATCGGCTTCCCTTGCGACTGAGCTTCCAACCACATTAGTTACAGCAATAACCCTTGAGCCATTAGCCTTTGCACTTCTAAGTGCAGCTAAAGTGTCTGCTGTTTCGCCAGACTGTGAAATAACAATCGTTAAAGTATTCTTATTTATAATTGGATTTCTATATCTAAATTCAGAAGCAATATCAACCTCAACAGGAATTCTTGATAACCTTTCAATAACATATTTTCCAACCATTCCTGCATGATAGGCAGTGCCGCAGGCCACAATAAATATCTTATTGATGTTCTTCAAATCCTCCCCTGTAAGGCTTATATCATCAAGCCTTATTTCATCTGAATCTGGCATAATTCTTGATGTCATAGTATCCTTAATTGCCTTAGGCTGCTCATGAATTTCTTTAAGCATAAAATGCTTGTATCCACCCTTTTCTGCAGCCTCAGCATCCCAAGTTACATGGAAAACTTCCTTTTTAACTGGAAGCCCTTCCTTAGTTAAAATATCAACTTTATCCTTATATAAAACAGCAATTTCATTATCATCAAGCAAATAAATATCCCTTGTAGTGGCTAAAATTGCAGGAATATCTGATGCAATAAAATTGCCCTCCTTTGAAAGTCCAACTATAAGAGGACTATCCTTTCTAACAGCAACTATTTTTTCAGGCTCCTTGCTGCATAAAACTCCAATGGCATAAGAGCCTTGAAGCTTATCTACAGCTTTCATAACAGCCTCCACAATATTCCCGTGGTAATAATAATCAATAAGATATGGAATAACTTCAGTGTCAGTCTCGGTTACAAAATGATAGCCTAGAGATGTAAGCCATTTCCTTAAAGCCATATAATTTTCAATAATCCCATTGTGCACAACGCTTATAGTTGAATCAGCATTTGAATGTGGATGGGAATTTAAATCTGATGGCTCACCATGGGTTGCCCATCTTGTATGTCCAATTCCAACGTTTCCATAAAGGGGGTTCTCCTTTAGCTTGCTTTCAAGGTTTGAAATTCTCCCCTTGCATTTTTCAACAATTACTTTATCATCCTTAATCACTGCAACTCCTGCTGAATCATATCCCCTATACTCAAGCTTTTTTAAACCCTCTATTAATAGGGGCGCCGCTTCATTACTGCCAATATAGCCAACAATTCCGCACATATTAACTCTCCCTTCAAAGCCCTATTAAATTTGACCTCGCCCCTTTGTCCTTAAAATTGCTTTCAAGTTTTGTTAGGCTTATAACGGTGGTCAGCCGCAGGGCACCCGCCGAAAAGCTCGATAAACCCTGCCCTCGTCAACTTATAATTATAAGTTCCGGCGCTTAAAATTTTATACAATATCATATTCAAAAAAATTCCAGCACTGCTTCATATAACACCCCCTTAAAATTATATTTTTGTAATTATAAAGATCAAACTGCTCCCCATTTTTATTTTTTTCATAAACTGCTTTACACTATCGAAACCTTTTCATATATATTTTGTTATATTTTCAATATACTTGAAGATATATTGAAATTTAAAAATGCCCCGTAAATGAGGCATTTTTAAAACTATTTACTGCATTTTTTCTTTATAATATCTGCAAGCTCATGAGCCATCTTGTCTATTTCTTTCTGATCCTCTCCTTCAAGCATTACTCTAATTAAAGGTTCAGTACCTGATGGTCTTATAAGGACTCTTCCTCTTCCCTCAAGGGCTTTTTCCATATCCTCAATCTTTGCAGTTATTTCTTTATCTGTTTTATACAGTTCCTTGTATTTATTATCAACCTTTACATTTACGAGTACCTGTGGAAGTTCTTTCATTATTGAAGCAAGCTCTGACATTTTCTTTCCGCTCTTTTTATAAGCCCCTGTCATCTTAATTGCAGTTATAAGACCGTCCCCTGTTGTATTGTAATCTAAAAGAATTATATGTCCTGATTGTTCGCCTCCAATTTTATGACCTTCTTGAAGCATTTTTTCAAGGACATATCTATCCCCAACTTTAGTCTTAACAACGTTTATTCCTTCTCTTTTCATTGCTATTTCAAGTCCCATATTGCTCATAACGGTAACAACCAATGTGTTGTTGTCAAGTTTTCCCTGCTCTTTCATTGATTTTGCAAGGATTGCCATAGCAAAATCCCCATCTACCACATTTCCGTTTTCATCTACAGT
>DHEX01000091.1:12047-43267 GCA_002400085.1 Clostridiaceae bacterium UBA4839
ATGCTCAAATATATAAGGAGCTGCAATAAAAGATGCACCTTCTGCACAGTCAAGAGCTATATTAAGTCCTTTAAAATCAACATCTGCAGTTTTTTCAATAAATTCAATATAGTCCATTATAGCATTTTGTTTTACTTCTCTTCTTCCAAGTTCCTCACCTACAGGAACATTAATGCCCTTAAAATTGTTTTTTATAACAGCTTCTATTTTGTCCTCTGTTTCATCAGGAAGTTTATAACCATCCTTATTGAAAAACTTAATCCCATTATATTCCACCGGGTTATGTGAAGCTGAAATAACAACTCCAGCATCAGCCTTATAAAGCCTTGTAAGGTAAGCAACTCCAGGAGTTGGAACTATGCCTACACTAATTGCATGAGCTCCCTGTGAACATATACCTGCAACAAGTGCGGATTCAAGCATATCTCCTGAAATNNCCAAGTTTATATGCCATTTCTGCTGTAAGTTCTGTATTTGCAATACCTCTGACTCCGTCAGTTCCAAACATTCTACTCATTTTTTTCTCTCCTAACATAAAGTGATTCTTAGGTTCATATAAAGTTTGCTTATTAATACCTATTTTCAACCAAAGCTTAGAAGAACTTATCCATAAACACATCCGCCGCTTGCCCAAACCTATCAAGTGATTCAAAGATGAGCATATCATAGCGGCAGTTTTATAAGGTAAAATATAAACATTAATATATTACCATAAAGTTACTTCGTTTTCAATTCTAAATGCCGGTTGAAATGAACCACTTTTTGATGTGCTCCCTCCCAAACAAACAAGTTTTTATTATTTCACTTGCCTACCTGACAGGGAACAGTTCACACTAANNGAAAATAAATAAAAATAAAATTAGCTAATGCACAAATAAATCCACAATATATTGCAGGATTCTCATTTTGCGCATCAGCTAATTCCTATACCTATTCTAATTTACTTCCGCATTTTGTACAAAATTCAACATCGGTATCAAATTTTTCTCCACAGTTTGGGCAAGTTTTTATGTTCTTAAATTCATTTATCTTTTGTTTGTATTCTTCAATATTCTGTTCATGGATCTTTATCCATGAACAGGTCTCTTTTAAACTTCCATCACATAGTTCATCCTTTAAATACTTCTCATAAAGCTCACGGCCAAGCTCTGTCATAAGCTTTTGAATAGTTTCCTCTTCATTTGAAATTGATTTATTAAGTTTAGAAATTTCCATAAAATCGCTTGATTTTTTAGCTGCTGTTTGAGCTGCTTCACTAACCTTTTTCCCTGCTGTAGAAGCTAAATCGCTTACTTTCTTGTTGAATTCATCTATTTTAGGCATAAACATTCCTCCCTCATATATTTTCTAATCTGTTATATTATACATTATATCCGAAATTTTTAATATTTAAAACCTGTATTATCTGCAATTTGTAATTTAAATATTAATTGTAAAAGTAAATTAGGCCCCTTTTTACTTCTGCAATTGACCTCTATAATTTAAAATCATTAATAAACAAATTACAGCAGATATAGGAAAAATATATGAAATGAACATAGGTAGGGAGCGGTCTTTACCGCTCCCCCTAGATTCCGTTCGCCTATTAGCGGAACGGTCAAGACCGCTCCCTACCATTGGGTGCCAACCTTAACATTTGGTATTTAAAATTATTAATGTCAAATGTCAAGAGGCTGGCACCCAAATGTTACCAATGTTCTAATTATCTTACAACCTCTGCTCCTTTTTCAAGAGCAGCCTTATTTAAATCATAAAATTGTGCTTTCCCATGCTCTTTAAGAGCCTTTAATAATGCTTCCATAGGAACAATGTTTGTTTTTTCAATGAGAGCACCAAGAAGAATCATATTTGAAATCTTCTTTGAACCTAACTGCTCTGCAATAGTTTGGGCAGGAATTCTAATTACAGTTATATCATCCCTGTTAACGTCCCTTGTAACAAGGTCAGAATCCACAATAAGAAGCCCATTAGGTATTACTACATTTTCAAATTTATCAAGAGACGGCCTGTTCATTACAACTACAGCAGTAGCATCAGTAACTATTGGTGAACCTATATTTTCATTGGTTAAAATAACTGAGCAGTTTGCAGTTCCTCCCCTCATTTCAGGGCCATAAGATGGAAGCCATGAAACATTTAGCTCTTCATCCATTCCTGCATAAGCTAAAAATTTCCCCATAGATAATATTCCTTGTCCACCAAATCCAGCAAATATTATTTCCTGATGTGCCATACTACTTCGCCTCCCCTGCAGTTATATCTTTTTTAACGCCAAGAGGATAATATGGAATCATATTGTCTCTCAGCCACTTTAATGCCTCTAACGGTGAAAGTCCCCAGTTAGTTGGACATATAGAAAGCACTTCAATCATTGTAAAGCCTGCTCCCTGAAGCTGAAGCTCAAAAGCCTTTTTAATTGCTTTTTTAGCCTTCAAAATATTTGGGACGCTGTCTACAGATACTCTTTCTACATAAGCCGCACCACTCAAAGTAGATAGCATTTCGGATACTCTTATAGGATACCCTGCCTGCTTTACATCCCTTCCATAAGGAGTAGTTTCAGTTACCTGTCCCGGAAGAGTTGTAGGAGCCATTTGTCCGCCAGTCATTCCATATATACAGTTGTTTACAAATATTGTAGTTATATTTTCTCCCCTTGTTGCAGCATGTACAATTTCAGCAGTACCAATAGCAGCTAAGTCTCCATCCCCCTGATATGTAAAAACTACTGAATCAGGATGAGATCTTTTTATTCCTGTAGCAACAGCAGGTGCTCTTCCATGAGCTGCTTCAAACATATCACAGGCAAAATAATTATATGCAAGTACAGAGCATCCAACAGGAGCAACCCCTACTGTTTTATCTATTACATTTAATTCCTCTAAAGTTTCTCCAACCAATCTGTGTATTATCCCATGGGTACATCCAGGACAATAATGAGTTGGAACATCTAAAAGCCCCTTTGTTCTTTGAAATATAACCTCCATTACTTTGCACCCCCTATATTTCTTTTAACCGCATCAGCTATTTCATTGGGTGATGGAACCATCCCGCCAGTTCTTCCATAGAAATATACAGGCTTTCTTCCATTTGAAGCAAGCTTAACATCTTCAACCATCTGGCCGCAGCTCAATTCAACTGACATAAACCCATATTTTGTTTTATCAATAACCTCCTCAAATGCCTTTTCAGGGAAAGGCCATAGGGTAATTGGTCTTATAAGGCCAACATTTATTCCCTCTTCAGCTAAAAGCTTAATAGCATTCTTGCATATCCTTGAAATAGTACCATAAGCTACCAGTACAAAATCAACATCCTTTTCACAGTTATACATTTCATATCTAACTTCGTTATTTTTTATTTTAGCATATTTTTTTTGCATCTTTAGATTTTGATTTTCAAGCTCTTCTGGTTTTAAATAAAGGGAATTAATAACATGGTGCTCTTTTCTTCCCTTTAATCCATCAGCTTTCCACTCATCTTTGGATGGAAGCTGTGCAGGTTTTCTTTCCTTAAATTCTACTGGTTCCATCATCTGCCCAAGCATTCCATCTCCCATAACCATAACTGGATTTCTATATTTATCTGCAATATCAAAAGCATCCTGAACCAAGTCAACCATTTCCTGAACTGAAGATGGTGCTAAAACTACAAGCCTGTAATCCCCATGCCCACCGCCCTTTGTTGCTTGAAAATAATCAGATTGAGCTGGCTGAATTCCGCCAAGTCCGGGACCTCCTCTTACAATGTTTACAATCACACAAGGAAGCTCTGCCCCAGCTATATATGAAATTCCTTCCTGTTTTAGGCTTATTCCAGGGCTTGAAGATGATGTCATTGCTCTAACCCCTGAACCTGCTGCTCCATAAACCATATTAATAGCTGCTATTTCGCTTTCCGCCTGCAAAAATACCCTCCCAATCTTTGGCATACGCCTTGACATATAAGCTGCAACCTCGGTTTGAGGTGTTATAGGATAGCCAAAAAAGCACTGACATCCTGCATGTATTGCTGCTTCACCTATGGCCTCATTACCTTTCATTAAAACCTTATCAGGCATAGTACAAACCCCCTTAATATTATTTTTCAACAGTGATAACTACATCCGGGCAAATTCTTGCACAGGATGCACAGCCTATACATTCTTTCATTTTTTCTTCTTTTACTGCTGCAGGGTGATACCCTTTTACATTTAATTTTTCACTAAACTCAATTATTTTTTTAGGACAAACTGAGATACATAGACCGCATCCTTTGCATCTTTCCTCTCTGAAAGTAGCTCGTGCCATATAGTTCCCCCCCTTATTTAATATTTAAAACCATATGAAAGTTTTTGAAAATTATGCAAAATCATCCTTACTTAACGGTAAAGATGTTGAGTACAAATTTAAAAATAGTGTCTTTGCTCAAATGTTTGCCACAGTTATTATAATAGTGGCAATTATCTGAATTCTTCAGTTTCACCATAAGGAATTTATATTATTCCTCAAACTTTCTCCAAGGAGGCATCATAAAAATATGAATAGGCATTATTTTAAACTCATGGTCTTTGATTTCAGAAGCTATATCTTCTCTTACTGCTGTAAACTTTATAGGTATTCCTGTTCTTTTTGAAACCTCTTTAGCTATCTTATCACCGTTTAATATTTGTGAAACTGTAGTCTCATAGGATAAATTAGTATTGCTTACCAAATAATTAACTTTAAGCCTCGAAGCTGCCTCAATTTCATAAAGATACTCTATTATGCTGTCCACATCATGAGTCTCAGGTCTTAAAGTATTTATAACAAAATACATATCATAGTTTTCTTCCCTAAAATATCTATTAAATTGGCCAAGAGCTATTGCACCCTTATCATCACCGCCAACATCTATGACCACATCATAGGACTTATCATTAAATACAGAAAGTGTCTCAAGAGGAATAACTCCAAGCTCTGCATTGGCAAGATCTTTAGGCGTAGCTATAACCCTTATCCCCTTATCATTTAAGAACTTTTCTTCATCTCTGGTGCAAAAATATGGATTAACAATATCGAGATCTGCAATGCATACCTTTTTACCTTCATTATTTAATTTCAGTGCATAATTTATTGCAATTTCTGTTTTTCCACTTCCAAAGTGACCTGTAAATATTCTTATTCTATTTTCCATAAAATCACCTATTTGTATTCCTTTGCTTTTTCTTCACCCCTTAGCACACGGAGCCCTCCTTCAGCAAGTGCAAGCATTTCATCTTCGCCAGGATAAATTACTACTGGAGCAATAAATTCAACTCTTTCCTTAACTAAGCTTACAAATCTTTCAGAGTACGCTATTCCCCCTGTTAAAATTATTGCATCAACCTCACCCTTTAGAACTACCGAAAGCATTCCTATCCATTTTGCTACCTGATATGCCATAGCCTCATACACAATCTTTGCTTTTTCATTTCCTTCATCGATCATCTTTTCAACTTCTCTTACATCTTGAGTGTTAAAATAAGCATTAAACCCACATTTACTGGAAATATACTTTTTCACCTCCTCAAAAGTGTATTCCCCTGAATAGCAAATCTTAATTACTTCTCCAACTGGAAGGCTTCCTGCCCTTTCAGGTGAAAATGGTCCTTCACCCTCTAATGCATTATTTACATCAACTACTCGTCCCTTTTTATGGCAGCCAACAGAAATACCTCCGCCTAAATGTACAATAATAAGATTTAAATTCTCATACTTAGTCCCTTTTTCTGCAGCATATCTTCTTGCCACTGCCTTTTGATTTAATGCATGAAATAAACTTGTCCGCTTTATGTTTGGAATCCCTGTATATCTGGCTATATCATCAAGTTCATCTACCACACCAGGGTCAACAACAAAGGCAGGTTTATTTATCATTTTAGCAATATCATAAGCAATAATTCCGCCTAAATTGCACGGATGCTGTCCTTGGATTCCTATTCTTGCATCTTCAAGTATTCTTTCATTTACAGCATATGTCCCGCCTTCAACTGGCTTCACAAGTCCTCCTCTTCCAACTACTGCATCTAAAGTTTTAAGCTCTATTCCCTTTTGTCGCAATATTCCCAATATTAATTGTTTTCTGAATTCATATTGGTCATAAATGGTTTCAAAAGGAGCAAGTTCATCTTTCCTATGCCTTAATACTTCAACAAAAACAGGATTTGTATCATCATACACTGCTATTTTTGTTGAAGTTGAACCGGGGTTTATTGTTAATAACCTAAACATATTTAACCCTCCCTATTTGCTGAAAGAGATGATAGTGCAATTGAGAAAAGCTTACTTTCATGACTGTCTGCTCTTGATGTAAGTATTATTGGTGCAGCTGCACCTTCAATTATTCCTCCATTTTTAGCTCCTGCCATATAAGTTAAAGTTTTATACATAGCGTTTCCTGTTTCAATATTAGGTACAAGTATTATATCCGCCTCACCTGCCACAGGACTTTTAATTCCTTTGTGAGCTGCTGCCTCTTTTGAAACTGCATTATCAATGGCAAGGGGTCCATCAACTATGCACCCTCTAATTTGCCCCCTTTTATTCATCATTGAAAGAGCTGCTGCATCAAGAGTTGGCTGCATATCTGCATTTACAACTTCAACAGCACAAACTGGGGCAACCTTAGGTACTTCAATTCCAATTGCATGCGCAGTGTGAACTGCATTTTCAATAATTTGCTTTTTTGCCATAAGATCAGGAGCAATATTCATTGCAGCATCTGTAAGTAAAAGGATTTTATCAAGTGCTGGGACATAAAACACTGTTACATGGGATAATAGTTTGCCTGTTCTAAGTCCCTTGTCCTTATTTAAAACAGCCCTTAAAAATGTAGCAGTATCTACAATGCCTTTCATTACCATATCTGCCTCATGGGATGAAACAAGTTCTACTGCCTTAAGGCTGGCATTTGCACTATCAGATTCATCAATTATTTCAAAACCCCTTATATCCAAATGATTTTCTTCTGCAATTTTTAATATTTCATCCTTTTTACCTACAAGAATTGAATCCGCTATGCCAAGCCTTTTAGCATCTGCTGCAGCCTGAAGAACTGGAAGATCATGAGCTGCAGCAATTGCAAGCTTTTTTCGCTTTCCGTTTTTTACTTTTTCAAGTATTTCATCAAAGTCTTTTATCATAGCTTCACCTCATCATCATATATTCTTGATTTTTCCTCACCATTTAGTACTCTATAAGCTCCTTCTGCCAGTGCCTGCATTTCGTCCTCTCCTGGAACAATTTCAACAGGTGCAATAAACTTAACCATTTTAGTTACATAATCCGTAATTCTCTTTGAATAGGCAAGTCCACCAGTAAGTATTATCCTATCCACATCTCCGCAAAGTACAGCAGAATACTTTCCAATTTCCTCCCCTATCTGATAGGCCATAGCATCAAAAACTAACTTTGCCTTAGCATCACCCTCCTCTATTCTCTTTTCAACTTCCCTTGCATCATTAGTGCCTAAATATCCTGATAGTCCGCCATTTCCCATCAGTTTTCTCTTAAGTTCTTTGTAACTATATTTTCCTGAATAAGCCAATTCAAGAAGCTCCTGTGCAGGAACTCCACCTGCTCTCTCTGGAGAAAATGGACCTTCTTCACTGGCATTATTTACATCCACAATTCTTCCTTTCCTAAGCGGAGCTACAGAAATCCCCCCTCCTAGGTGAGCTACAATTAAATTTATATCCTCAAAGTTTTTCCCCATTTTAGCAGCAACTTTTCTTGCCACTGCCCTTATGTTTAGAGAATGAACAAGAGATTTTCTTGGAATCTCTGGGCATCCTGAAATCCTTGCCACATCTTCAAATTCATCTACTGACACAGGATCTACTATGAAAGATGGTATACCTTGGCTGTCACCTATAGACTTTGCTATTATTCCTCCTAAATTTGAAGCATGCTGTCCTTGTATACCTACTTTTAAATCCTTAATCATAAGTTCCGTTACAGCATATGTACCAGCAGGCATTGGTCTTAATAGCCCACCCCTTGCAACTACTGCTTCAAGCTCATTTAGCTCTATATTTTTTTCTTTTAACCATTTTAGTATTACATCTTTTCTATATTCATATTGATCTGGTATTTTATCATACTTTGATAGTTTTTCTTTGGGATGAGATAAGTTTTGCTGAAGGATTTTATTTTTTCCTTCAAAGATAGCAACTTTTGTAGAAGTTGACCCTGGGTTTATAGCCAATATGTATTTTTTCATCAAAAGCACCTCTCACATTATCTTTTTTCCATATCTTCTTAATTTTCAGATATTAAGAAGTAAAGTATTGCATATATACATTTTAATGTATATGCGCAATAAATTGCAATATGTTTTATGACTATTTAGCCTTAAGTTATGATTAATTTTTGTAATTATCTAAATTATAACTCTTTTAGGTTAAAAATTGGAATTAATTTTATAGCGGTTTATATTTTTGAATTATTTTTTCTGCAGTCTTTATTCCATCTACAGCTGCAGACATTATCCCCCCTGCATAGCCCGCACCTTCCCCGCAAGGATAAAGTCCCTTTATATTTATACTTTCAAAGTTTTCATCCCGTATAATAGAAACAGGTGCAGAAGTTCTCGTTTCTATTCCCGTTAAAACAGCATCATAGTCAGCAAAGCCTTTTATTTTTTTATTAAAATCTACTATTCCTTCTTTTAATACATCAACAACATAGTAAGGCAAGCAGTCTTTTAAATTAGCAAACTTATAACCCCTGCTATAAGTTGGTGTTACACTTCCTAATTTTTTAGAAACCTTATCCTGCAGAAAATCTCCTAAAAGCTGTACAGGTGCTAAGTAATCCCCACCGCCAGCAATATATGCAAGGCTTTCATAATGCCTTTGAAATTCCATTCCTGCAAGAGGATGATTACTGTTAAAGTCACTTCCATTAACTCCAACTACAATAGCACTATTTGCATTTAGTCCATCCCTTTTATACCTGCTCATACCATTTGTAACAAGCCTGTTTTTTTCAGAAGCTGCAGCAGTTACATATCCCCCAGGGCACATGCAAAAGCTGTAGCATGGCCTTTTATATCTTTCACTTGTATAGGTAAGCCTGTAATCTGCTGCCTTAAGCTTTGGATGATCCTTAAAGGCTCCATATTGGCTTTCATTTATCATGCTTTGAAGATGCTCAATTCTAACTCCAATAGCAAAGGGTTTTTGAACCATTTCTAATCCACGATTAAAAAGCATTTCATAAGTGTCCCTTGAGCTGTGCCCTATAGCAAATATCACTGCACTGCTTGAAATTTTCTCATTATCATTTATAACTACTCCAGAGGCTCTGTTATTTTTTAATATTATATCTGTAACTTTTGAATCAAACCTTACTTGTCCGCCAAGATTTATTATTTCATTTCTTATATTTTTAACCACATTTTTTAAAATGTCTGTGCCTATATGGGGCTTGCCTGAATATATAATTTCCTTTGGTGCTCCAAATTTTACAAATTCCTCTAATATAAATCCTATTCTCCTGTCCTTTATTCTTGTAGTAAGCTTTCCGTCTGAAAAAGTTCCTGCTCCCCCTTCCCCAAACTGTACATTTGAGTTTAAATCAAGCTCGCCTTTTTCAAAAAAGTTTTTTATTTTATTTGTTCTAGAATCTACATCCATTCCTCTTTCAAGAATTAAAGGCTTATATCCCATTTTGGCAAGAACAAGCCCTGCAAATAATCCAGCAGGGCCGCTTCCAACTATAATAATAGGATCAGTCAGTATTTCTTGTCCAAATAAAATTCTTTCTTCTTTTTTTTCTTTTTGCAGTCTTACATCACTAGTTCTTGCTCTTTGAACAACCTTATTTTCATTTTTACAGTTAAACTCAATTTGATAAACAAGCTCAATTTTATCCTTATGTCTTGCATCCACAGATTCTTTTAAAATTTTAAAATTTTCCATGTCCGCTTCACTAATTCCTGTTTTCTTTGAAGCTTTATATTTTACCTTTTCAATTTCATCGTCAAGTGATAATTTAATATTATTTACTATAATTGACATCTAATCCTCCATTACTTTGTGACTTTCACCTCAACCTTTTGTGGTGAAAAATCTAATATTTTTAATCCATCTGGTACTGTAATCTTAACTGGAAGGCTGTGCTCCCCTTCTCCTATATCTTTTAAATCAACAATTGCTGAAATGTCCTTGCTGTCAACAGGAGATAATTGTTTTTCGCCCCCAGATAAATTTATACTTACTGTAGGAGTTAAAATTTCATATTTCAAGTTATCATTTTTATTTTCTGGGATAATAGGAACTGAAAATACCTTTTCAGCTTTATTTTCAACAATAAAATCCGCATTTACACTCTTTAAATCGCCTAAAATTTTCACCCCTGAAGGAGGACTTAAAAGAATTTCCTTAGTAGTTGAAGCCGTTATTTTTGATATATCAAAAGGTATAGTTTCAACCTGGCTTATTTTATCTAAATTTTTCTGATCTCCAACCAATACAACCTTGTCTGTTTTTAGCTGAATATCTTTTAAAATCTTATCGTTTGAAATAGTCCCTATGGTTTTTACTATAATAGGAACAATTTTGGATGGTTTAATAGATATATATATATCTACATATTTGGGCTCTATGTTTACATAGGAAATATTTTTTCCTTCCTTATCCTGAGCTTTAAGCGGTACAGAGCCATTTAAATCCACCCCTGCTCCATTTAGATCAATTTGACCAACTACTGAACTTACCATGTTTACATAGGTAGATGGTCCTGAAACAAGAACTTCAGATGGCCTTGCCACAGGATCTAAGTGACCAAATCCATCCTTAGTCTTCCCTGAAACATTAACTCCAACAGATATAGATTTTTCAGTAAATGTATCAAGCTTGACATTAATATACATAAACTCAGCTTTGTCTGAAACCCTTATATCATTAGGCAGCTGCTTGATTTGAACTGCAATACTGTTATCACCTTTTTTAAGATAGGTGCTCATGTCTGCCTCTGCTTTTATATCATCAGCAGTAATTTTTTCTATATCGTTTGTTTTTCCAGTAACTGTTACATTAGTCATGAAGTTTTGACCAGGAACAAGAGCAAGGTTATTTTCCGTAATATTTTCAATATTAGTCAAGTTTACTGGAACATCTTTTAATGTCTTAGACACAGTTGGGTTATTGTCACTCATAACATAAATCCACATTACAAATGCAATAGCAATTGAAACAATGATGGCGGTTATTTGTTCTTTGTCTTTGTTAGCCATGTCTTCACCTTCTTAAACATGTTAGTATCGGCATTCATGTTCCTGTTTAAAAGCCTAATAAGAACATTTTTAAGCCTTTCTGGCGTATAATTCCTTGTAAGTCTGCCATTTAAAGCAAGAGAAATAGTCCCTGTCTCTTCCGATACAACTACTGCAATGGCATCAGAATTTTCAGTTATACCTATAGATGCCCTATGCCTTGTTCCAAGTTCGTTTGAAACATTTTGTTCGGTAAGCGGAAGTACGCAAGCTGCTGCTATTATTCTATTTTTTCTAATTATAGCAGCCCCATCATGAAGTGGAGTGTTTTCAACAAATATGTTTTCAAGAAGGGCTGAAGATGTAGCTGCATCAATTTTTATTCCACTTTGTACAATATCATTAAGACCCGTTTCCTGTTCTATTATAATAAGTGCGCCAGTCTTTGTACTTGAAAGATCCCCTGCTGCAGTTGCAATTTCACCTACAAGATTTTCAATTTCTTCTTCACTTTCAAATATCTTTTTTGTTAATATTTTGCTTCTTCCAAGATGTTCTAAAGCTTTCCTGAGTTCTGGCTGGAAAATGATTACAAGAGCTATTACACCTACAGTTATTGTATTTTTGATAATCCAATAAAGAGTTACAAGTCCTAGTGCGTGGCTAAGCTTAGTTACTACAAGAATAAGAATAAGTCCTTTTATAAGCTGCTCTGCCCTTGTTTCCCGTATTAACATAAAAACCTTATATAAGATATAAGCAACTATAAGTATATCAATTATATTTCTAAATGTTATATTTTTGATTATACTTAATATGCTTGAAAAGTTTTCCATCCGCTTCACTCCCAAATTTAATATCAATTATAATTATATAATAAATTTAGCTCATGTAGTATATAAAAAAACCTTTTAACAAAAAATTTTTAAATTGAACTCCTGTGGTAAACATTAAATAAATTATATTACGTTTTGCCTTAAAATGTAATATAATTTACAGGATTTTAGTAAAGTTTATAATATTTATACATACGATATAGAAAGTATTCATATATTAAATAAAATATTATATAATGAGATTATCCACTAAATATATAACTATCCATTAAATGTATGGAGGTGTAAAAAATATAATGGAAAATAAAAAAATGAGTACTGGGCTAAAAGTTATTATAGTTGCTGGTATTTGTTTGCTTTCAGTATATATTGCTTACTCATTTACTATAAATAAGGAAGACAATGCTTATATCAATTCTCTTTATAAGTATAAACAAAAAGTAGATGCCATAAACAAAACTGTTGTAAATACTTTAAACAACATAGATAGTTTAGATACTAATGATGAAAAAAATATAAATGATATAAAGCAAAAACTTTCAGCTTCACTTTCTGATATTCAAAATGTTCTAACAAACGTCAATAAAATTAAAGCCCCCGTTAGATATGAAAATCAATTTAATTTATATGTAAAAGGAATTGAGTCAAATAAAAACTTTATAAATCAAATAACCCTAATTTTAAACAATAGTAAATCAAATGATGTTGGCAATGCAGTTGAAACTGCAAATAAATATATTGATGAATCCAAAAAATATTATGAAGCTTCCAAACTTAAGAAGGTTTATATTGAAATCCCTGCCCCCATGTATTCTATTCCCGATAAAATAAGCAAATATGCTTTTAAAGTTTTAAGTGAATATCAATCTAAGTCGTTACTTCTTGAGCAGTGTACTTCATACTTTGATAATATGGACAATCTTTTAAGTGAATTTAAAGGAGTAAAAACAAGTCTCAATAGCAATTATTTAAACCTTGTAAATAATGAAACAAGCTTTGATGAAGTATATATTGCTATTGAAAAAAAATTAATAGAAATTAATGGGCTGCAGGATATATATAATAATATCAGTGTACCTGCAAGTCTTGCAAATAATCATAAAATGTTTGATAACATTCTTAAGTCCTATACTAATTACTGCATGGATTTTAAAAATACTGTTACAAAATTTGAAGAAAACTTCTCCCAAGACAATAGCAGTGAAATTAAAAAACTATTCGAAAGTTTGGAAAAAAATTATGATTCTACAGATAAAAGCTTTAATGATTATATAAATAATTATGATGGGAATAAAGCATTTTATACAGATATAACTAATCTATGATTTATTCGATAACTGCCATCCGTAATACCACGTAACGCGGGGTATTACGGATGCTCTATGTCCCCGGAACAGTTCTTCTATTATAATATATCGTACTTAAGGCAAATTTTTATAGTATATCTTATATAATATGTATAAAAAATCTTTCAATGGCTAAAATAATAATAACTTATACAAAATCATGTAAATGTAAAGGAGAGGATTTTTTATGCCTGACAAAGGAGAAAACGGTGGTAAAAAAAAGAAGAAGAAGGAATCAGGAGGTTTTAGAATGGAGGTTTCTAAGGAAATAGGAGCCAAAGAATCTGCAGAAAAAAAGGAAAAAAAGAAAAACAAGTAAATTTAGGGAGCACATGCGTCTGCTCCCTAATTTATTTGGCTCTGCTAACTTTTATCCGATGGCTACCAGTTGACTTTATAACGAAAACCCTCGACATAAAATCTCCCATTCTTTCGTTTGGAGTATTTTTCAAAAAATCCTGATCAAATATAAAACCTACATTCATCAGCTCATCCCCAAAGAAAATATCATCACATCCAGAAATGCTGTATTTAAATTGAGGATTAAGTCCCTTTAGCAAAATTCTGTAATACCCATCATTGGGCTTTAAAAGTATATTATAAATTGCAAGCAGTGCTTCATTTTTATCCTCCGAAACAACCATCCACGAAACTATATTACCGTCCCCCTCAAAAGGGCTGCGAAGTCTATAGAACAGTCCGTCATGAATCAATTTGGAATATTGCTTATAAAACTTTATATCCTCTTTAACCTCAAGCTTTTCCTTTTCAGTTAATGTATTTAAATCTACTTCATATCCAAAGGTCCCAAAGTATGCAGCATTTGCCCTTGTATGCATTGGCACAGTTCTTCCTACCTGATGATTTGGCGATGCAGCCACATGTGAGCCTATTGAACTTAAAGGGTAGACCATTGAACTACCATATTGTATTTTTAGCCTTTCTACTGCATCTGTATCATCGCTTGCCCATGCCTGCGGTGCATAGTAAAGCATTCCAGGGTCAAACCTTCCCCCGCCGCTTGCACAGGATTCAAATAATACATTGGGAAATTCATCTATCAGCCTTTCATATAATGAGTAAACTCCTAATATATACCTGTGTGCTATTTCCCCCTGCCTCTCAGGAGGATATGCCTGTGAATAAATTTCTGACAAATTCCTGTTGCAGTCCCACTTAACATAAGAAACCTTGTCATCTCTTAAAATCTTAGACATAGCTTCATAAATATAATCTACTACTTCCTTGTTTGAAAAATCTAAAACATACTGATTTCTCCCGTGGCACTGATTTCTTCCCTTAGTTTTCATAACCCAGTCAGGATGCTTTTTATAAAGCTCACTTTCCCTGCTTATCATCTCAGGCTCAAACCAAAGTCCAAATTTCATGCCAAATGCATTTATTTTTTCAGCAACCCCTTTAATCCCATTAGGAAGTTTCCTCTTATCAGGGTACCAATCCCCAAGTGAAGTAGTGTCATCATCACGCTTCCCAAACCACCCATCATCAAGCACAAACAGCTCAATTCCAAGGTCATAGGAAGCTTTTGCAGCATTTACTATCTTTTCCTCATTAAAATTAAAATAAGTTGCTTCCCAGCTATTTATTAGTACTGGTCTTCTTTCATTTCTCCATTTTCCCCGAGCTAGCCTGTTTCTGTACAATCTGTGATATATTTGGCTCATGTCGTTTAATCCTTTATCAGAATACACCATCACCACTTCAGGTGTTTGAAAGCTTTCACCTGTTTTCAATGTCCAGCTGAAGTCAAATGGGTTTATACCCATTGTTACTCGTGAAACATTATCATAATCAACTTCTACCTGTGCTAAAAAGTTTCCGCTGTAAACAAAGCTGAATCCATAAACTTCACCTAAGTATTCATTTGTTTCAGTTCTTTTCAAAGCAATAAACGGGTTATGATTTGTACTGCTTGACCCACGAGTGCTTGATATTGATTGAATGCCTGTTTCAAGCTTACGCGTTTTTACATATGTTTCCCTTGCCCATGCACCTGAAAGCTGAAGCATTTCAAAATTTGAATCAGGCAAGTCGCAGCACATACTCATTGCTCTTAAAAGTGTTAAATCTTCCTGCCCATTATTGATGAATTTAGCACTTCTTATTATTACCGGGTAATCTTCAAATATTGTATAATATAAAATCAGCTGAGAATTTATAAGTTCGTCCTCTAATACCACCTCAAGAGTTTCTGCTTCTTTATTATCTTCCACATATACAGCAGGAAGACCTTCAAGTTTAGGTTTTCCTTCATATATATTATGGGATTTATATTGAAAGTTTGTTACTTTGCTGCCATTTTGCTGCTTTATTTGGAATGCAGGTTCCCTGTAATCTGAAGTTCCATAGGATGGGTACTCCTGCTTTATTAATTCTAATGAATACTCAAGATCACCCTCATATAAACATGAAGTCAGCACTCTGCGTTTAATCTTAAATAAATGTTCAAAAGAATTCCTGTGATTAATCCTCTTGCCGTAGTAAATCTGCCCTAACTGGTTATTTTTTAATATTTTTATAATGTAACTTATTTTGGAATTTTGCAGATGAAATTCCTTAGAATTCTCATTGAAGAAAATTGCCACATTAATCACCCCAAATCAATTATTATAGCCCCTGGCTTTTTAATTTTTACATGCGTCTATCCTGCTTAGTTATTAGGAAATAAATTTTGTATTTATAATAATGATATTACAAATTGTGAGATAATTGAATAGATTTTTTATAATATATATGACATAATATATATTATGAGGTAGTATATATGGATTTTATACAGCCCTAATCAATTATATTTTTTAACAGTGATTAATTTTATTTTGGCAAGTTTTATAAGTTAAATTAAATACATAATATATAATATTGAAATTTCATTTTACTTGGGGGTGGCGGTATGGAAAATATTGAATCGCTAATTGTAAATCTTCCTGAGGATGTAGAAAAATATGTTTATTATGGAGATTTTCAAAAAGCAGAAAAGTTTATTGATGTTTACCTTGAAAGAAATGTAGGGCAAATACTTAAAGACAGACTTTTATATGAAAAAGAAATAATAAAGAGATTGAAAAAGGATTATATCTATTCTTATGATGAAGCTCTTGAAATGGCTAAAAAGGCTATAAAAGATTTTGATGAAAAAGAACTGGAATGGATGAAGGACAAGGGGTATGCAGATTGGATTTATATAGATGGAAAAATCAAATTTCATAAGAACTTTTTAGAAACAATATTAAAAACATGTTTAGAAATAGAATCAAGACTTTATGAAAAAGATGAAAAGAATGAAAAAGCAAATCTGCTTCAAAATACCGTAGAAGATATAATTGAAAAGGGTGAAAAATCATATTTTATTCACATAAAAACAGGAATAAAGCTAAAAAAATATTCTTCAGAAATTGGGGAAACAATTAAAGTTTATCTCCCTATTCCAAAGGAAGCTCAGCAAATAAAAAGCATTAAAATTTTAAGCACTTCACCTAATATAAAATTAATATCCCCTGAGGATTACCCACAAAGAACTGTATATTTTGAGGAAAAGGTAAAAGGTGAAGATGCTTTTACTGTAGAGTACTCCTATGAAAATCATATAAAGTACAATAAACTAAATTACAACAATGTATCAAGCATTCAACCTGACTTTTGCACTGAAGAAAAACTTCCTCATATAGCTTTTACACCATATTTAATAAAGCTTACGCAGGAGGTTACAGGAAATGAAACTAACCCTTTAAAAAAAGCAAGAAAAATATATGACTATATTACTCAAAATGTGCGCTACTCCTTTATGAGGGAATATGCTGCTTTTACAAATATCCCTGAATATGCTGCATTAAACTTAAAAGGGGACTGCGGTGTGCAAGCGCTTCTCTTCATAACTATGTGCAGAATTGCAAAAATCCCTGCAAGATGGCAGTCAGGCCTTTATGTAACTCCGTTTTCAATAGGCTGTCATGATTGGGCAGAATTTTATATTGCTCCTTATGGGTGGCTTTTTGCAGATTTATCCTTTGGAGGAAGTGCCTATAGAGAAGGAAATATAAAAAGATGGAATTACTACTTTGGCAATCTTGATCCTTTTAGAATGGTTGCAAACTCTGATTTTCAATATGAGCTTTTACCTGAAAAGAAATTCTTAAGAAATGATCCTTATGATAATCAGGTAGGTGAAGCTGAATATCTGCATAAGGGACTTTATAATGATGATTTTGAATTAATAAAGGAAATAATTGATGTGCATGAAATATAATCAAAGGCATTATTCGTAATTTAGATTTAATTCACCGCAAAGATAAGAAAAATATATTCCATTCACTTTCCCGTTTGCAAAGATGTCCTAAGAATTAAAATGCCAGACAAACTGTGGGGAATGGTCTTGACCGTTCCCCTGAGGAATGCACGGAATCGTGGGGAGCGGAACGGTCAAGACCGTTCCCTACCATTGTAATTTGATCATTAATGATTTTAAATTGCAATAAATTAAAAAAGAACTTGATTACTTAATTTTTACACCCTCATGGTTGAGAAGCCATTTTTTTCTCCAAAGACCCCCGCCATATCCTGTTAAGCTTCCATCTTTTCCAACAACCCTATGACAGGGTATTATTATACTTATTTTATTTCTATGATTTGCTCCCCCTACTGCTCTAACTGCTTTTTCATTTCCAACAGCTGCCGCTATATCCTTATAAGAGCAAACCTTACCATAAGGAATCTTTTGAAGCTCATTCCATACCTTTTCCTGAAATTTTGTTCCATGAACTTTTACTTTAACTGTAAACTCTTTTCTTGTTCCTTTAAAGTATTCATCAATTTCTTCTACACATTTTTTAAGTACTTCAGGCACAGCTTCAAAACTATCCTTTGTGATTTCTTCTTCTATAAAGTCAAGAGCTAAAATATATTCTTCATCACTAATAATTTCGACATTCCCTATAGGAGATTTATAATAGGCTTTATATAACTTTTCCATATGTCACACCTCACAATTTTGTGAACTATCCCCACTTATAGAAGTAGCGGCCTCCTGATCCAACTATTTTACCATTGTTTAATATAATAATTTTATCATATCTGGATAATATTTTGTAATCTATTTTATGAGTTTTTGCGCATATATTGAATATACTAAGGAATAGGAATCGCCATAATGCAAAACCATTAACCCCATCCAAATAACCCTATAAAAAAATCGGGGTTGTTGCAAAATTTCATGATTATGAAAAACTATTTTGCAACAGCCCTAACTTTTTACTGTTTCATCAATTTATTTTTTTCATACTGGTTTTTCCAAGCATGAAGCCCTAATGATACACCTATTACTCCATAAACTACAAACACCCTAAAGTACTCGCCAATTTGAGCATTTCCAAATAAATTCTTTCCTGCCATAGGAGATACAATAAACATAGTATGAAAAAGTATAGTTCCTATTATGGCCTGTTTATTATCTGCATTAGTAACAGTAGCGCCTCCAATTAATAGAGAAGCAATTGCAAACATACCAACCTGTTCATGGCTTCCGTATGTATTTAAAGTGCCAATGTTTTGGAGAAAAATAAGCTGGCCCCAAGCTGCTAAAACTGTAGAAATAATTATGGCATTAACTCTTACCTTATCAACGTTTATCCCTGATACTCCAGCAATATGCATATTCTGTCCCACTGCTTTAAAATTCTGTCCAAGCTTTGTGCTGCAAATAAAATTATTGAAAAAGCACAAAGCTAAAATTAAAAGCATTGTAGCTATAGGAACATTAATCTTATTTAACATAAACTCATAATTATAAATTACAGCAAAGCATCCTCCAGCTATTATGAAAAGCAATGAAACAAAAAGATTCTTCTTTTCTCTTTTTTTAATATACTTCCATAAATAATAAACCATAAAGCCAAAACAAATTATTGCAAGTGTAATAGATAGCGGCAGTTTAATTAAGTTATCGAGAGAATATTTTATACTTCCTGAAAGATCAATGGTATTTTTAATACCTACTCCTGAGCTTAAAACTATAACGGGATCCTTCATTGGAATTATAGTTCCAATAAGCAAAAGAAATATAAGCTGATATATTCCATTTGCGAAGAATCCAAATATCATACTTGCAATCATTTCCTGACCCTTTGTTTTATTTAAAAGCTTTCCTGTAATGTATCCAAGCAATATTGCAAGGGGAGTAGAAAGAAGTATGCAAAGAAGAAATCCTAAAATGCCCTTTATCTGCCAGTGAGCCACTGCAATAATAGCTGCCTGAGCTGCCATAGCACCAATTACAATTCCAAAGTTAAGCCCCATACCTGCAATTACAGGGATTATTAATGATAAAACTAAAAAGGAATTTCGTGCAATCCTTGCCACCAATTCATTTAAAATAAAATATGCTGACTGCCCTGAAAGTATTATCTCAATTATGCAGAGAACTATAAATAAAATAGTCACCATGTTATCAAAAAGAATTTTATTGATTTTTGCTGCCATTTCACTCTTTTTATTAACGCTTATTTTAGTTTTACTCACATTCTTCACCTCCACCTGCTTTAGTAAGAGCATACAGTATTATCCCATTGCTTACTATTATTCTTACTATCTCCGAAAGGTCTCCTTCCTTTACAATTTCATTTGTGATAGGAAGAGCCATGACTAAAAGTCCCTGAAAAAGAAACGTCCCAACAAGAACATGAGAAATTTTCGCATCATTTGTTGATGCACCACCAATTAAAATTGAAGCTACAGCTGGAAAGCCCATCATCATAGGGGATTGATAAAGCTGGTAAAATCCATAACTTTGAGCATAAACAATAATCCCTACTGCTCCTAAAACTGTGGATAAAATAATACCTCTTAACCTGCATTTATCCACATTAATACCAGATGCTTCGGCAAACTTTGGATTATCCCCTGCTGCCTTCATAGTTACTCCGGATTTACTTCTTAAAAAAATCCACATAAACAAGCAATTTATGAATAGAAAAAGAATTAAACCAGTTGGTATTTCAACCTCTCCAATTTTAAAATTCATAAAATTGTTTAATACCTTAGCATATCTTTCACTTAAAGAGATGGTAACCCTTACTCCCTTTCCTATAGGCCATTTTATTGCAGGGCTGTTAAATGGAATAAGGAGCCACCCAATACACATTAAAGATACTGCTGAAAAGCCCATATATGTCCCAACCATCATCTCTGAACCTTTAACCTTATTAATTAAAAGTCCATAACCATAGCCTATAGCTGCTGCAAGGGGAATTGAAATCGCAACAGCTGTAAAAAAACCTGTAAACCCATTTAAATTAAACTCTATACTATAAAGTCCTCCTACAAGCCCGCAAATAATGCCAATTGGAATTCCAAAATTCAATCCTGTTCCAGATATAATCCCTGGGACCATTGCAAGAACAAGTATTCCATACATCCCTGTCCTCATAATTGTTTCAGAAAGAAGCATGGAAATGGGAAGTTTAATAACTACAGCCAATATGCAAAGTGCAATAAAAAATAAAATTATTATAATCCTGGCAATTCCAAGTCTATTCAATAATTTATTAAATTTTTTCATCACAGCTCCTCCTTCTGAATTTTATGGTAATGTCCCGCCATCATAAGTCCAAAATCAGCATCACTATCATCAGGCTTTAATATCCCCTCAATTTTTCCTTTTGAAATAATTACAATTCTGTCTGAAATTGCTCTAAGCTCTGAAAGCTCACTGGATGTCATAACTATTGTCATTCCCTGCTCCTTATTTAACTTTACAAGAAGATCTAATATAAGCTTTTTTGCTCCAATATCAATCCCACGGGTAGGCTCTGAAACAAAGAGTATCTCAGGCTTTAGTGTAAGTGCTCTTGCTATACAAATCTTCTGCTGGTTTCCCCCACTTAATTGTCTTACCTTCTGCTGTGGTCCCCTGCACCTTATATCAAGCTCATTAATCATTTTTAAAGCATGCTTTCTTATGTTTTTACTATCCATTTGTGTAAAGAACCCAATTTTTTTTAGATATTCATTTTTAATCTGCATTGATGAAATAACAATATTTAATTCCATAGATTTATCAAGAAGAAGTCCTACGCCTCTTCTATCTTCAGATACAAAGGCAAGTCCGCTTTTTAGTGCCTCTGAAGTATTATTTAATTTAAATGCCTTCCCTTTAAAAAGAACTTCACCTTTAGATTCATAAAGCCCCATTATTCCATTTGCTATTCCAATCTTGCCCTGCCCTGCAAGCCCTCCTATTCCCAGTATTTCTCCTCTTTTAATATTAAGGCTTACATCCTTTACCTCTTCTCCTGGCATTAAAACTTTAAGATTTTTAATCTCCATTATGGTTTCCTTTTGCTCCTCATTTTCAGCACTTTCATTTTTATTAACAAGCCTTTCAATTTTTCTTCCTACCATAAGCTCTGCAAGCTCAACTACATTTGTTTCCCCCCTTTTTTTATTTGCTACCATTTCTCCATCCCTAAGTACTGTAATACTGTCTGCAGCCATCATAACCTCATCAAGTCTATGGGTTATAAATATAATGCCTATCCCTTCTTCTGCAAGTTTTTTCATACAATCAATAAGATGTTCTGCCTCACTTTCAGTTAAAACTGCTGTAGGCTCATCAAAAACTAAAAGCTTTATATTTGACTTGTCAATTTCTCTTGCTATCTCAATAAACTGCATATATCCTACAGGCAAACCTTCAACCATTGCCCACTCATCTATAGTCATGCCCACCTTATCCAGGGACTTTCTCGAATCAGCCCCCATAGCTTTCATATCAAGAGTTTTTACCTTCTCACCCATTATCTTACTCAAAAAATTATTTTTGGTTTTTTCCCTATTAAGCTTTATATTTTCTGTAATAGTAAAGCTGGGAAGAAGCATAAATTCCTGATGAACCATGCCTATTCCAAGATTCATAGCATCCTTTGGGCATTTAATTTCAGTTTTCTTTCCGTTAAAGTAAATTTCACCTTTAAATCCACCTGTAGAATGTATCACAGGCATACCAAATAATATGTTCATAAGGGTCGATTTGCCTGCTCCATTTTCACCTACTATTGCGTGTATTTCTCCGGGCTTTACATTAATATTTATTCCTTTTAAAACTTTGTTCCCAAAATACTCCTTTTCAATGTCTTTCATCTCAAGAATACTTTCAGACATTAAATTCCCCCCTCGCTTTTAATAAGACTTATGGGTCAATAATTTAATTCTTAAATAAGTCAACAAGAAGTGTTTAGCACCTCTTGCTGACTTATTTATTTCACTCACTAATTCCTAAAATTTAAAATGTTACATAATCACAAAGTATCATATATAAGTTATCAAAAGTTTTTCCTGTTTGTTCATTTGTATAATTTGTCATCTTAATTTCTTTACCCTTTGCTATATCTGTAAAAATCTCTTTAATCTTTGCGCTGTCATTTTTGCCATTGGTTTTGCCCTCAAGATAATCCTTTGCATACTCAACTCCGCCTTCAACGAACATCATATTTACAGGAACAGGCCATGTAGAAAATCTTCCTTTTCCATTCCCTTCAGCAACTTTTTTGCTTATTTGATCTAATATATAATCAACATCACCTTTTTTATCCTCTGGTATTTCAATTCCAAGTGCTCCTGGATATCCATGATATGGTGAAGGACAGCATTGCTGAGGGAATATTCCGCCCTGTTCTAATGTTGACTTTATAAGAGGCTCCTGCATAGAACAGTTTGTACTAAAAAGAGCGGTGTCCTTTCCATATTCTTTTATTTTCATTGGAACATCCTGGAGAATAAACTGCTGTGCTCCATTTGTCCCTGCATCACTTGTTGGATCAGGTGCATTGGCATCAACAAACTTAATGCCGTTTTTCTCGCACTGCTCTTTAAATATGTCCCTTCTCATAGCAAGAAGTTGATAAGACATATGCCTTGGGAAAGAATAATGGACAAAAGTTTTTGCTCCCATTTTCTTTGCTTGAGCTATAATTGTAGTTCCCATTCCAAGCTCATCTGCCTGAAATACAAGGTCTGCCTTTGAAGCTATCATATCTGGGTCCTCTCCAGGAACTCCTGCAATTATAAACATATCTGGTCTTGTTTCACGAACCTTATCAATGGCTGCTGAGGCACCTGGAACTGCCTGTACCATGACAATTGCCTTTACATCAGGGTCAGAGGCTAAGCTAAGCATATTTGCAATGGTAGTTTCCTGTTCTTTCATAAAGCTGTCAGGATAGGTCTGCAGTACTATCATATCTCCATATTTTTTCTTCACGTTTTCAGCTGCCCTATATTCTTCCTCCCCTTGAGATACTGTCCCTGTCATAACACCTATCTTAAACTTTACCTTTTCTTCAGTTTTATTTTTCTTTTCACAAGCTGCAAAACTTGATGCCATTACAGCTACAAGTAATATTGAAAGTATTTTTTTAAACATGAATTCACCCCTCAAACTAATTTTTATTTTCTATATATGTATGTACAGTTTTTTATATTTATAACTTAAGTTTTATTTACAAAAAAAGCTGTGCAAACTTAAAGTTTACACAACTTTTTAAAATTATTTTAAATTATTTTCGTGGAATAACGTTACCACCGCTGCTTTCATACTTCTGAATTATAGCATCTATTTTTTTAACATTTAGCATTGCATTTATATCATATTTTTCATTCAAAAAAATCAGTTAATTTAGTTCAACATTTTTTTCTCCATCTGTAAAAAATATATCTCCAAAGCCTGTAACATCAATATAATCTGACTTTAATCCGTAAAAGATTAAACCAGCTTTGCCTTGTATAAAATATAGGTAATTCCCCTCTCCGATTTTTACTCTTTCATTCCAATCAAGCTTAACCTTATACATATTTCCACCATCAAAGCTGTCAAAATAGTATAAATAACCATCATCTATAATAAAGTCACAAGCCTTTTCAACAATTACTTTTTTATTTTTCCCACTCAAATCAGCTCTTACTATTTTGCATGAATCATATGAAATCCATTCTGTATAAAAAATATAATTTTTGTCTATTATAAACCTTCCCATATCATAATCTGGGCCATAATTAATAACAGCATCACTTATCTTCTCGTTTTGCCCATTTAAAATATTGCTCCTATATAAACAAAAATCTTCATTATTTATATAGTAAACAAAATCTCCTTTAACATCCACTAAAGGATAAATACATCCACTTTTTATTTTGTACTTGTCCCCACTATCCACATCCGTTTTGTATATTCCCTTTTCATTCCAATATATTATATATTTATCCTGAAGTTTTGCTTTAAAATAATCATCCTTGTATAAATTATTTAAGTAATTTTCTCCTCCTTCAGCTTTGCCATTTAATAACTTTTTAACTTTAGTACCGTCCCAAAAATACAAATTATTATTTAATACAAAAATATCTTTATATGGAGATTCTATTCCCAAACTTGTGAGCTTTTCTTTTTTATTATTGGATAAGTTTATCCTATATAAACAATTAAAATCATCTGCATTGGCATAGTATATAAAACCCTCATTTAATATAATTGAATTAAGTAAAACCTTATCCTCTGAGAGTTTATATCTTTGCTTTCCGTCCCGCGTTACCTTATAAATCATATTATCCTTTGGATTCACATAGTATATTAATTTCCCATCAATAAAATAAAAATCAGGATATATAAAGCCTTTTGTGCTTTCATTTATACTTTTGCCTTTATATATAAACGAAAGCATTCCTGCTCCTTGCCCTTCCCTGCTTAAAGCAAAAGTTAAAACAGCACAAAAAAACATAACTATAAATATTAAAAGTATTATGTACCTTTTCTTATTTAATAAAACCTTCATAAAAAACACCACCTGTTATTTATTTCCATAAGGTGATACAATTTTACCATACATTTCCACAGCATTTCAATCATAAAAAAAGTTTACAAAAAGGCTAAAAACACCTTTTTGTAAACTTTTTATACATATTCCATCCTTCTATTTTTAAAGCAAACTATTTTAAAGTTACATCCTTCAGCAATTTCTTTTGCTGCTTTAAAAGCATTTTTGTGAAAATGAAGGGGCTTTATGCTCCTTCATTTAAAAATCTATACTGTGACATATAAAGGTCGTAGTAAAGTCCCTTATATTTCATAAGCTCACTATGAGTTCCAGCCTCAATGATTTTACCATTATCAACCACCATTATTCTATCTGCATCCCTTATGGTTGAAAGCCTGTGAGCAATTACAAAGGAAGTTCTTCCTTTTAATATTTTCTTTAATCCAATTTGAACAAGCCTTTCAGTATTTGTATCAATGTTTGAAGTTGCTTCATCAAGGATTAAAATTCTTGGATTTGCAAGAAGGGCTCTTGCAAAGGATATAAGCTGCCTTTCTCCTACAGAAAGCCTTGAACCTCTTTCATTTACCTCCGTGTCATACCCATTTTCAAGCTTCATTATAAATTCATGGGCATTTACTGCTTTTGCAGCTTCCATAACTTCTTCATCTGTAGCATCAAGCTTTCCATACCTTATATTTTCCATTATAGTTGCAGAAAAAAGGAATGTATCCTGAAGCATTATTCCCATCTGCGATCTTAAGGATTCAATGTCCACATCATGTACATTTCTTCCATCAATTAAAATTTCACCGCTGTCAGGGTCATAAAATCTGCTTATAAGGTTTACTATTGTAGTTTTACCAGCTCCTGTTGGTCCAACTAAAGCTACAGTTTCACCATGTTTTACTTTAAAGTTTACATTATCTAAAACTACCGTCCCGTCCTCATATCCAAAAGTTACATCTTTAAACTCAACGTTTCCCTTTATTTGCGGCATTTTTACTGCTCCATTTATATTTACGATTTCAGGATTTATATCCATTATCTCAAATATTCTTTCAGCTGCAGCAAAGTTTGTTATAAGAGTGTTGTAAAAATTAGTTATATTCATTATTGGTCTCCAAAACATTTCCACATATCCCGTAAAAGCCACAAGAGTTCCTACAGAAATTTCACCATAATCTACAAATTTAGAACCATAATAGTAAACAACTACAGTTCCAATTCCCCATGAAAGCTCAACTAAAGGCCAGAAAAGGTCATTGAGCTTTACTGCATTTACAAAAGAATCCATAAGTTCTACAATAAAAGATTTAAAACTTTTTTCCTTTTTTTCTTCAGAAGAAAAAGACTGAACTGTCCTTACTCCTGAAAAATCCTCATGAATAAATCCATTTAAATTTGACCTCTTTTTTCTATAAATCTGCCATCTTTTCCTGCTTACAATTTCTATAGCTGAAAGAGAAAAAGCAAGAAGAGGTAAAATTATAATTGCAGATAATGCAAGCTTATAATTCATTGTAAACATTATTACAGTAACACATATTAATGTTAAAAGCTCAGGGATAAAGCTTGTAACGCTGTTTGTAAAAAGGTCTTGAAGGGCATTTACATCTCCCATTACTCTTGCAAGAATTTTACCTACAGGACGGCTGTCAAAAAAGCCAAAGGACAACTTTTGAATATGGGTATAAAGTTCATTTCTTATAGTAACAAGGATCTTATTTGTAACCCCTGACATAAGCATAATTCTCTTTTTTGAAGCAATCATAGATAAAAGGTTAAATAAAATCATTAGCGCACCAATGATTAAGAGCCCGTTTATATTTTTATTTTTTATATATTTGTCAATAGCTATTTTAAGGAGATAAGGGTTTAAAAGGCTCACGGCCATAACAAGAAGCATAAGGACTGTAACTCCTAATACCTGCCATTTATATGGTTTTAAATAAGCAAATAGTCTTTTGCTAATTTCAGACTTTGATTTGCTTTTAAGCTCCTCATCCTGTCCTATTGCATTTTTAGCCATTATACCACCTCGCTTTCGATGTCTTCAAAGTCTTTAAACTGCTGACAATATATTTCATAATATTTACCTTTTTTCTTAAGAAGCTCTTCATGATTCCCTCTTTCAGCAATACTGCCATCCTGTAGAAATATTATTTCATCAGCATTTTTAACCGCAGAAATTCTGTGTGCAATTATAAAAGTTGTAGCCTTTTTATCTCTGCTGTATATATTTTTAAGAAGGCTGTATTCTGTTTCCATATCAAGAGCTGATGTAGAATCATCAAGAATCAGCACATCAGCATCCTTTATGAGAGCTCTTGCAATGGATATTCTTTGCTTTTGACCGCCAGAAAGGCCTATTCCCCTCTCACCTATTATAGAATCATAACCATCACTTAACTCCTCAATAAAATCATCAGCACAAGCTTCACTGCAGGCTTTTTTTACCTCTTCAAAGCTTGCATCCTCTTTTCCAAGCTTTACATTTTCAGCAACAGTATCTGAAAAAAGAAATGTATCTTGAGACACAGTAGCTATTCTTTTTCTAAGATCATTTAATTTTAAAGTTTTTACATCATGCCCGTTAACCAAAATTTTACCTTCCGTAACATCATAAAATCTTCCTATAAGGTTTATTAAACTTGATTTCCCTGAGCCTGTAGCTCCCATTATGGCTACAGTTGTCCCTGGCTTTACATCAATATTAATATTTTTAAGCACATATTCTTCATTATATTTAAAACTTACATTATCAAAAACAATGTGGCCATCAATTTTTTCAAGGCTTATAGGATTATCACAATCCTTTATTTCTGGAACTGTATCAAATATTTTACTAATCTTTTTAGCTGAAGCCTTAGCTTGCCCCATCATATTTGTAAGCCAGCCTATCATCCTCATAGGCCATATCATCATCCACAAATACGAGTTAAACGCAACTAAAGTCCCAACAGACATGTTCCCCTTTATTACCGATATTCCTCCTATTGTAACCATCATAACTACTGAAGAGTTACTTAAAAACTCAATTAAAGGAAAATATTTTGCAACTATCTTATTTTGCTTCATGTTAAGTTTATAGTTTTTCTTGTTCATATCAAGGAACTTAAGAATTTCATATTTTTCTCTTGCAAAAGCCTTAACAAGTCTTACTCCTGCTATATTTTCCTGTGCTGTAGTATTCATTAAGGCCGCTTGATCGCTTATTTTCTCATAATTATCATCTATTTCATCCTCAAGCTTTGTTGCACACCAAGCAATAAAGGGCATTGGTATAAGGCATACAATTGATAGCTTAAAGTTAATCTTGAACAATATGGGTATTGTTATTACAAAATAAATTGTATTTTCTATAAAGAGTGAAAGTCCAAAAGCTGCAACTCTCCATATATTCTCCACGTCCTCAGTCATTCTTGACATAAGCTCACCTGTATTCATGCCGTCAAAATAACTGTATGGCAGAGTTTGAATATGATTAAAAAGATCTACTTTTATATCCCTATTAACCTTTGTAGAATAATAATCAAAAGTAAATTCTTTTATATAGCCAAGCACCGCCCTTGAAATTGCAATAATAAGGATACTATATAAAATCTTTGACATTAGTTCCTTTTGTCCGCCAATTATAACCTTATCAATCATATCTTTTATTAAAACTGGGTTTTTAAGGTCAAGCCAAATACTAATTATCAAGGCAATTGTAGCTAAAATAATATACCATTTATACCGCCATATATACTTAAACGTCCGCATTCTCCTATCCCCTCCCAAAATCAAATAAGTCATTTATTACATATTTTTAGACTTTTTTGAACGCATTAAATCAATTAAAATTAATTTATGTGTAAAAAAAAGACTGTAGTTATCCCACAGTCTCATAGTTGCATAGATGTATAGATTTTTTTAAATTTAAATTGACTGTTGTATCAATTTAAAATAAGTTCTATGCAATATAAAAAACCATGGGATGATAACCCCATGGTTTGTAAATCCTTATTTAAATTAAACCTTAAATAAACTTACATACCAAGGTAGGGTTATCCAAAATGGGCATAATAATTCCATTAAAATTTGCATTACCTGCATTGCCACTTATTATTATTCTAATTCTCATAATTCCTACCTCCTTTAAAAAATTAATATTACGTTATTAGTTTACTTTATTATTCCATAAGTGTCAACAACTTTTTTTAATGGATATTTCAATTGGTAATTTAGATTTAATACACCGCTGCGATAAGAAAAATATATTCCATTCACTTGCCCGTTTGCAAGGAAGCTCTAAGAATTAAAATGCCAGATAATCGGTAGGGAACGGTCTTGACCGTTCCGCCACCCTAGATTCCGCTCGTCCATCAATGGAACGGTCAAGACGCTCCCTACAATTTCATTCTATATACTTTTCTTATATCCGCTGTAATTGTTCATTAATGATTTTAAGTTACAAATTATAGTTAAATAGACAATATGCTAATATTTTAGCAGGATAAAGAGGTTTAATATTGAATAATAACATAATAAATTGTATAGGAGAGGAATAAAATGTACATGCAGCCAAGAAATGTGAAATTCAGCATAGTAAATAAGGACATAAAAGAAGTTTATTTTAAAAGCCCCTGTCCCTGTGGAATAGAAAAAGTTGATAGGGCAAAAGCTTTTTTATATGAAGCTCAAAATCCAAAAGGGGGAATTGTTTTTGTCCATGGTACTGGAGATAAAAATTTTAATCCCCTTAGGTTTTATCCTGAAAAGTTTAAAGAGGAGGGGTATACAACTATAATGCCTGTACTTCCCTATCATTTTGATAGAACCCCTGAAGGAGAAAAAAGCGGTTCAAGACTTTTAAAGGGGGACGCAGATGAAATAGGAAAGCACTTTGAGCAATGCGTTACAGATATACTTACCTGCATTGACTATTTACAAAGTATTGGCATTTATAGTATAAATATTGTTGGAATAAGTTTTGGAGGAATGATTGCTGCAATTGCCGCTGCACTTGATAAAAGGATTAGCAAAGCTGCACTTATAGTAACGGGAGGAGACTTTCAGTACATAACCTGGGAAAGCATTGCAACAAAGGTACTTAGAATATCCTATGAAGATGGCTCCTCCTGCAATAGAGAAAAATGTATAATGGCCCATCTTCCTTTTGATAATTATGCTGAAAATTTTAATTCTATTGATGCGCTTAATGATATGCCCCCCTGCTTTAGATATGACCCCAGCATATTTGCAAGGCATATTCCAAGAGAAAACGTAATAATGTTTACTGCAAAATTTGATTTTTTTATTCCCAAAAAATCCTCCAATGACCTATGGGAAAAGCTCAATAAACCCAAAAGATACAATCTTTTATCCGGCCATTTGACTTCTCATTTACTTTACAAACGTTTTATTTTAAAAAAGATAATGAAGTTTTTTGACAGTTAGTGCCAGGCACATGGCATGTGGCAAGTTGGAAAAAACATAACTACTTATGTGTTTTAATGAACAATTTACTTTGATAGTCCATGGGGCTGTTGCACTAAATAATTAGTGCAACAGCCCCATGGACTTTCTGATATTAGTAATAATTTGTATTTTTAAAACATTGTATATTATACTTACATAGATTTTATAATACGCTCTTACTATCCTTGTTATGTTTGACATAATATGTATATTGTAGTTCCTTATTTGTAGCTTTTATGTTAGAATTTAGTAGAATAAAACAAAATCTAAATTTGTAATTTGCGAGGTGATCGCATGAAAAAAAATTTTTACTTAGTCTTTGGAGTTATTATTATAATTAGTTTTAAAACAATAATTCCATATGTTACACTTGAACACAGCAATATAGGAGGAGAAACTATTACTTCTATAAGATTAAATAGTTATTATAATAAATTACCTATTGATTATGATGTAACGAAATTACCCAATTATCCAAACAGTTTACCTGTTGATCCTAATATAACAAAACTACCCAATTATCCAAATGGTCTACCTGT
>DHEX01000114.1 GCA_002400085.1 Clostridiaceae bacterium UBA4839
TTGCAGTAATTATATAAAACAAAACAATTTGGATATGGGATTAAATATAATTGAAGAAATAGAAAAGGATATTTCAGATGATGATTATGCTTCCAGAATAAAATGTATGAAATATCTTTTTAAAATATATGTTAAGAAGGAAGAAAATAATAAGGCAGAAGAAGTGCTTTTAAATGGAATAAAGTTTATTGAAAATATTGATAGTAAGGAAGATTTGGCTGATTTTTATGTACTGCTTGGTAAATTTTATTATAATACAGGTGAAAAACAATTAGCAACTAAGTATATGGGGAAAGGTATTGACATATATAAAGGTATGGGATTAATCCTTAAAGAAAGCATATAGCGGTCTGCTTTAAGCAGGCTTTTTCCTTATTTTTTCATTAAGTAGGTGAAAATATGAATTCTGATGTTGGCAGGAGGATAAAACAAAAAAGAAGACAAATGGGTTTAACTTTAAAGGAACTTGCAGGAAATAGGGTTACAGCGGCACAGATAAGTGCAATTGAAAATGGCAAGTGCAATCCAAGCCCTAAGTTATTGGAATATATTGCAGAAAGATTGCAAGTGAATATTGATTATTTTACCCTTACCGAAGAAGAAAGGTGCATAAAAAATTTTGAAAATTTTAAAAAAGCGGCAGAAGAGCTTGTAAAAGCAAATAAAATTGATGAAGCTGTAGAAATTTTAAATAAGAGTAATGCATATTCAAGCTGTTTAACTGATGAACAAAAAGGATATTATTTTTATATTAATGGTGAAAGCTTATACATAAAGAAACAATATTCAGCAGCTTTTGATTTTTATGTTAAATCTCTTACATATTATCTTAAGACTACGGAAAATCATATGATAAGTGACACATATATAAAAGTGGGGAATTGCCTTTTTAATTCATGCGAACACTTGGCAGCTTTAGGTTATTATATTAGTGGATATCAGTATGCCAATGATATAGAGGATTTTGATGCAATGGCACGCAGCTTATATAATATTTCACTGTGCTATTTAACAGACGAAAAATATAAACTTGCTGAAGAAAAAGCGGAAGAATGTTTAAATCTTATAAATACAAATAGTTGGGAGGGCAGTAAAAGATTTTTGTCAGGTCTTGAAATGATTTCAGGTGCTATTAACCATAAGAAAAATGAAATAAATGAGGGCTATGGTAAGTTTAAAAAAGCATTCTTAAGGTACAAGGAATGTGATGATAAAAGTGGTATGGGACGGGCTATGAACAATATAGCTCTTTGCTTCTTATGGAATATGAATAAATTAGAAGATGCTGATAGGGCATTTAAAGAGGCTCTTAAGTTTAAGGAATCATGTAATGACAGAACATTAGCCGATACATATATTAATTATTCTGAATTTTTGAAAGAACAGGTAGACATAAACAAGGCCTTTGATAATATACTAAATGCTGAAGAAAAAATGCTCCAAATGAATGACAAAGAGGGTACGCTTAAAATCTTTATAGAAAAATTTAAATATACCTGTGAGATGGGGGATTTTGATAAGGCTGAAGTGTATGGCTTTATTGCACTGGATTACAGTCAGAAACTTGGAAATAAAAAAGCTGAAGCTGAAATTTATATTAAACTTTCAGAAATGTATAAGGAAGCTGGAGACTTTGAACTATCTGTTGAATATGCTTTAAAGGCAAGGGAACTGGCTACTAAGGATTAAAACATATGGAGTAATTTTGAAATAATAAATAAAAGCGACAGGATTACACCATACTTTTCATGGAGGGATTTTAATGGATTTTAATGGTTTTGCTAATTCAGATTTTGATTTTTTTAAAAAAAAGGATAAAATGAGTAAAGTAGATTATGAAGAAGGAAGGAAGAATCTTAAAACTCATTTTCGTGGACTATGCTATGAAATTCAAAAGCTTTATTATAAAGAGCACTCTGTTCCATTTTATATTGAAAAGGAATTTCAAAATTTTAGTAAAAGAAGCACAAGTATAAATGCAATGCATGATGTTGAAAATAGTCCTATAAAACTAAATTTATTGCTTAATGAAGAGGGGATTTATAATATTATTGAACTTTCTAATGAAATTCCTGTTATAGATATTTTAAGTAATAAAAAAAAGGATATAATTAGTTTTATAACAAGTAGTAGAAACAGGTTTATAAAAGCTGATTTAAATCTAAAATCAAAAAATAAAAACATAATAAAATTAAACTCTTACGAGATGAGCGATAAAAATTTTGATAACCTATGTGCTAACTTATCTGAAAGTATAAAAAATGGGAAAGAAGTTAGTTCACATATTGGATATTTTTATAGCAAATCAGAATGTGTTAAACAGGGCAAGGATTTTTTAAATACAGCTTATGGTTCAGTTTTAGAACTTTTAAAGTTTTCAAATAAACTTGAGCAATGACATAATAGGGAGGTTTTTTAGTTATGGATATTGAGAAAATGACACTTAAAGTTCAGGAAGCTTTAAATTTAGCCCAGCAGACTGCTGTTAAAATGAATCATCAACAGGTGGATACAGAGCATCTTATGTATGCAATGCTTACTCAAGATGATGGATTAATACCAAGGCTTATTGATAAAATGGGTATTAATTCTAACGCTATAACGAAGGAAGTTTATGACTACTTAGACAGGCAGCCTAAAGTATTAGGTGAGAGTGCAGGGGCTTCTTCAGTTTATGCAACAAGAAGACTTGAAGAGGTTCTTTTAAAATCAGAAGATATACAAAAGAAAATGGGGGATAGTTTTATAAGTGTTGAGCATATATTCTTAGCATTTTTAAAGGGCGATTATCCTTCAACTTCCATATTAAAAAAACATGGTATAACTGAAAAAGCTTTTCTTGAAGCTTTAAAATCTGTAAGAGGTTCACAGAGAGTAGGCACAAATGATCCAGAGGGAACTTATGATGCACTTAAAAAGTATGGAAGAGATTTAACAGAAGAGGCAAGGGGAAATAAGCTTGATCCAGTTATTGGAAGAGATGAAGAAATAAGAAGAGTAATTAGAATACTTTCAAGAAA
>DHEX01000043.1:0-34719 GCA_002400085.1 Clostridiaceae bacterium UBA4839
AAAATTTAAAAAAATATTGACATAATAGAAAAATGCTTTTATAATAAACAATGTCAGAGAAAAAGCTAATATTAATGCCGAATAGCCAAATGGTAAGGCACCTGACTCTGACTCAGGGATGTGTAGGTTCGAGTCCTGCTTCGGCAGCCAAAAATCCAAAAATAGGGTAGAAATAGTTTCTACCCTATTTTTTTACTATTCATCATTTAGATTTAATGCACCGCTGCAAAAAATATATTCCATTTACTTTGATCTTTGCAAAGATGTTCTAAGGATTAAAATGCCAGACAGCATGCTTTTCTTATCTTTTCTGTAATTTGCTCATTAATGATTCTAAATTATGAATTGCAGATGCATATAATAATATTAATAAAATATAAAGCTCGCCAGTAGATTTTTGGATAATAAAAAGGATATAATAAATTAAATGAATTTTTAAGTGTATATAACTTTATTATTAGGTAGGGAGGGAAAGAAACATGAAAAAAATAAAGGGATGGGTTATAGGCATTATTGTTATTGCAATAATAGTTTTTTGGGGAATAGGCACATATAACGGGCTTGTATCTTCAAAGGAAAAAGTTACAAATGCTAATGCCCAAATACAGGAACAGCTTCAAAGAAGAAATGATTTAATCCCTAATCTTGTTAACACAGTAAAGGGCTATGCTGCACATGAAAAGGAAGTCATGGAAAGTGTTGCAAATGCAAGAGCAAAACTTGCTGGTGCTAAGGACATGAATGAACAGGCAGCAGCCAGTGATGAATTAAGCAGTGCTATTTCAAGACTTTTGGTTGTGGTAGAAAAATATCCAGATTTAAAAGCAGATGCAAATTTTAGAGCACTTATGGATGAACTTGCAGGCACAGAAAACAGGATATCTCAAAGAAGAAGGGATTACAATAATGTGACAGCAGCATATAATGCAAAAATAAAAAGATTTCCAACAGTTATAATTGCAAGAATGACAGGTTTTAATTCAATGCCGTATTTTGAAGCATCACCTAATGCTCAGTCAGCTCCAGATGTTAAATTTTAAGGAGGGCCTTTTAGATGAAATATTTTAAAAGGTTAGGCATAGTTTTCTTTTTGATATTTTATTCTTTTACTTCTGTTTGTTTTGCAAAACCTAAGTTCCCTGAACCAACACCAGATAAATATGTTAATGATTATACAGGAACTTTGTCAGAGGATACAAAAAATAAAATAATATCCTTAGGAAAAGACCTTTATGATAAAACCACAGCTGAAGTTGCGGTGGTTATCATAGATTCTACTGGTGATGAAAGTATTGAAGATTACGCAAATGACCTATTTGATAAATGGGGAATTGGAACTAAAGGCAAGGACAATGGAGTGCTTTTAATTGCAGCTATTAAAGATAGAAAAATGAGAATAGAAGTGGGGTATGGATTAGAAGGGGCTTTGCCAGACGGAAAAACAGGCAGAATAAGAGATGAATATATAACACCATTTTTTAAACAGGGTGATTATGATACAGGTATTTTAAAAGGATATATTGAAATATGTAAGGAAACAGCAAAGGAATATAATGTAACTCTTGATGATTTTGATAATAAATATAATGAAGGGGAGTATAACAATTACCCTGATAGAGATTATAATAATTCTAATCATGGTTCACCAGCAGGTTTAATTTTTGCTATTATATTATTTCTATTTATAGATGGGTTTGTATGTAGGGGGAAACTCTTAAGAACTATAATGTATTTTCTTTTTTGGGGTAATGGACCAAGAGGAGGAGGCAGAGGCGGCGGAAACTTCGGCGGCGGAGGCTTTGGCGGCGGCTCTTCAGGAGGCGGCTCCTCAAATGGCGGTTTTGGTGGAGGCTCCTCTGGAGGAGGAGGTTCTTCAGGAGGCTGGTAGCAGATGAAAAAAGGTATATTCCATTCATTTTGACATTTGCAAGGATGTTCTAAGGATTAAAATGCCAGATAAACTGTAGGGGACGGTTTTGACCGTCCCGCTCGCCTAAATTATGATCATCCTGCAAATGCCATAGAATGAAATTGTTACTGTGTGCTGGCACCGTTCTGTTCCCCCAAATTTCGCTCGTCCATCAACGGAACGGTCAANNTTTTATTAATTCTAAGAACATCTAAATGCTCACTTTATGTTCATTTTATATGTTTTTCTTATCCCTACTGTCTTTGCGCTTTTATAAAATTATGATATTCTGCAACAACCCCATTTTTAAAAGCTCCACCTGAGTCTTAGAATCACTTGATGATAAGTGAATGCCCTGTCATAAAATTGGTTTTTGGAATTTTTAACAAATCACATATAGTGGGAGCAATATCTCTTTGACTTATAATATTATTTGAATCTTTAAAATTCGTAGCATTTAAATCTGGTGATAATATAATAATTGGTATCTCGAGAGATTTTATATTACTATCACCATGACCTCCTTTATCCTTATGCCCATGGTCTGATGTAATTATTAGAGTATAATTATTTTTATAAAGAACCTCATATAAATTTTTTATTTCAGAGTCTATTTCATAAACTACCTCATCATATTCCTTTGATTTACCTCCAAATTTATGTCCTGCTCGATCAACTTTCATTGGGTGAACAACTAAAAAGTTTGGCGAATAATTTATAATTTGTTTTTCAGCTTCATAGAAAACTTTATCATCGTTATAATAATAAAAGTAGCCCTCATCTATGCTTATGCTATACAAATCTTTTAACCAGTAAAACCCGCAAGCTGCTGTTTTTAAATTGTTGCTTTTACACGCACTAAATAGATTAGGAGTTATTGAAGGTTTTAACCCCAAATTTGAAGTAATTCCATTTATATAGGTTTGGGAGCCAGTAAGGATTCTTTCGTATCCTGGTCTTGAAATAGATGGGGTTTCAGCCATAGCCCTGTAGTGTATTCCATTATTTTTATTTAACATTTCATTAATAAAAGGCATTTTTAAAGATGTATCATATCTCAGCCCATCAACTATAATGAGACATACTTTTTCATTTTTATAAAGCTTTGTATCTGCAACAGTATAAAACTCATTTTCAAATATATATAAAAAACTTGTTACAATAAAAAAATATATAAGTATGCAATAAAGAAAATTTTTTAGCTTCATATTATCAACTCCAATTTTTTGCCCGCTAATATAATTTTCTTCAATTTTGAATAAAATATATGTAGTTAATTAAGGTATATTTGGAACATTAATAAAAGAAAATCAGTAGAAGGGTTGTTATTTAATAAAAGTTATCTTATAATATTAAACAAGAGGTGATAAAGTGAAAAAAATAATAATAGTAGGCAGCGGTATTGCAGGTGTTACTGCAGCTGAAAACATCAGAAAAATCAATAGGGATGTAGAAATCAGCATCATAACAGATGAAAAGTTTTATCCATATAGCAGAATAAAATTAAGTAAATATATATGTAGGCCTTTTAATATAGAAGAATTATATCTTCATAAAGGCGATTGGTATAAGGAACAAAATATAAAAGTAGTATTATCAAGAGAATTAAACAAAATTATACCAGAAGAGAACAGTATAGTTTTGAGTAGTGGGGAAAAAATTACATACGATAAATTAATATTAGCAAATGGAAGCAGCAGTTTTGTGCCTCCAATTAGAGGAAATGAATTAAATGGCGTTTTTACAGTTAGAAAAGCTGAAGATATAAATAAAATAAATAATTATATAAATGAAATGAAGGTTAAAAATGTAACTGTAATAGGAGGAGGGCTTTTAGGTATTGAAGCTGCTTGGTCTATAAGGGAAAATAGCAATATTAATATAAACATAATTGAAGCATTGCCAAGACTGCTCCCAAGGCAGTTAGATGAAGAAGGTTCACAAATACTTGAAAACATAGTAAATGAAAACAACATAACACTTTATAAGGCATATGGAGTTAAGGAAATTAGCGGTAATAGCCATGTAGAAAAGGTTATCCTTGAAAATGGAAATGAAGTTATTTCTGATTTGGTTATTATTTCAGCAGGTGTAAGAAGCAATATTAAAGCTGCTTTAGATTCAAAAATAAATGCAAACAGAGGAATAATAGTTGATGACAGAATGAGGACAAATTATGATAACATTTATGCAGCAGGAGATGTTGCAGAGTTTAGTGGCAATGTATGGGGAATTTGGCCTGTTGCTATGGAGCAAGGGAAAGTAGCAGGGATTAACTCAGCTGGTATAGAAGCACATTATAATGAGATTACACCTTCAAATTTACTTCAAGTTATGGGTGTAAGTGTATTTTCTGCTGGTACAATTAATGATAAAGATGCTCAGGCTGTAAAATATGATGGTATTTATTCAAAACTTTTCTTTAAAGAGGGTCTTATTATTGGAGGAATAGTGATGGGAGATACTAAAAAGGGATTTAAAATAAAGACAGCTATAGAGCAAAGGAGAAACTTTAGTAAAGAGTTACTAAATAATGTTGATATAATGAAAATTATATAGATTTATTAAAATTTATTTAAGGGAGGCTTTTATATGGATAAGTATGTTTGTCCTGCATGCGGTTATATTTATGACCCAGAATTAGGAGACCCAGATAACGGAATAGCTCCAGGAACAAAATTTGAAGATATTCCAGATGATTGGGTTTGCCCAGTTTGTGGGCTTGCAAAATCAGAATTTGAAAAGAATTAGTAATTAGTAAAAAGGAGTCTGTTTCTAAATAGTTTTTATCAAACATTTAGAAACAGACTCCTTTTTTATTAACTTTTAAAATTAATGTGGATTTTTAGACTTAAAAATATTACTTTGCAGCCTCATTTAAGTCTTTCATTAAAGCATCAACATCTATTCCATGTGCGAGAGCACCCTGCTCTACATTTTCATATTGTGAAGCCATTCATCCAAAACATCCCATGCCATAGGATTGAAAGACGTCAACAGTTTTAGGGTATTTAGACACAATTTCTGTTATACCCATGTCTTTTGTTATCATATGAACACACCTCCATCTTTATTTTATGCCAAATAGATATTTTCTATAATGACTTTATGATGTATTATATTATCATATAATGTTATCATTGGCAATAGAGTTTACAATATGTCATACATAATTAACATATTAATTAAAAATGGGGGATAACATGGGAATTGAAAGGGATTACACTATTTTAAATAGTTCAGAAGTTAAATTTGAGGAAAAAAAATCTATATTTATTTGCAATATCAGCAGAGTAAAAGATGAAAATGACGCACTAAGGTTTATAGATAATATTAAATCCAAATATAAGGATGCAACCCATAATGTTTATGCTTATACAACTAATAATGGAATATCTATGAGGTATTCTGATGATGGCGAACCACAGGGAACTGCAGGGCCACCTGTTTTAGAAGTTTTAAAAAGAGAAGGATTAAATGATGTAGTTTGTGTAGTAACAAGATACTTTGGCGGAACACTACTTGGTGCAGGCGGACTTATAAGGGCTTATAGCAAGGCATGTAAGATGGGTGTGGATGAATCAAAAAAAGTATTAAGAGAAATAGGCATAGAATTTACACTTAAATGCGATTATGAGAGATATGGGAAAATTAATAATTACCTGCAAAATAAAAATGTAATTATAAAAGGAACTGAATTTATGGAAAATGTTAAGATGACGGCTATTTGCCTTATGGAGGATTTCGACAATATAAGCAGCGATATAATAGAATTTATGAATGGTGATAATACTATAAATATAAATTCAAAGGAGCTTTACTTTGTTGATGAATCGGGCAAACTAATATAAAATTACTGTAATTCGCAATTTAAGAAAAATGTGAATTACGGATAATAACAATCGTTGTGCCATAACAATGGATTTGTGTCAATGTATTCTCAAATTTTCTGATATTCCTGTTCATTACGAATAATTGGAATGGTAGGGAGCGGTCTTGACCGTTCCGCCCCACCAAATTCAGATTGTCCTGCAAATGCCATAGAATAGAATTGCTACCTGGGTGCTGGCACCGTTTCGCTCTCCCGATTCTGCCCATTCACCAACGGAACGGTCAAGACCGCTCCCTACGGCATTTATTGTTTGTATAATTAAATTATCGTTTTTTAAATCATAATTTAATTAGAAATTTGAAAACATAAAAAATGCTTCGCATTTTTCTACTGTTATAACACAAAATAAAATCTAAATCACGAATTGTTGAACAAAATTATCAAGTTGTTGAAAATAACTTTGTATTGTGATAATATTTTAGAGGAAACCTACCATACCATGAGGAGGTAGTAATATTATGAACACACAAGAAGTTTCCCATGAACTTGTGGATTGGATTTATGATACAGTAAAACAAGCAGGATGTAATGGTGTAGTATTAGGACTCAGCGGTGGGGTTGATTCTGCAGTAGTAGCTGCTGCCTCGAAAAAAGCCTTTCCTGATAATGTTTTGGGAATAATCATGCCATGCCATAGCAATGAGGAAGATGAAAAGGATGCTGTATTATTAGCTGAAACACTGGATATAAAATATAAAAAAGTAGTTTTAGATAAGGTATATGATACTTTTTTAGCTGAAACTGATATTAATGATGCTTCAAGAATGGCTTTAGCTAATATAAAACCAAGGCTTAGAATGTTAACTTTATATTACTATGCTGCAAATTGTAATTATTTAGTTGCAGGCACTGGCAATAAAAGTGAGCTTACGGTAGGATATTTTACCAAATATGGTGACAGCGGAGCAGACATTTTACCGTTAGCACCCTTTGTAAAACATGAGGTATGGGATCTTGCAAGATATTTTGATATACCCAAGAAAATAATTAATAAACCGCCGTCGGCAGGACTCTGGGAAAATCAAACTGATGAAAATGAAATGGGCATAAATTATGATGAGCTTGATACTTATATTTTGACTGGTAAAGCAAATGATAGAGTAAAAACTATAGTTGATAATTTAAACAGAAAGAGCAAACATAAAAGAGAATTTGCTAAAATTTTTGTCCCAAATAAATAATACAGTTTAATATGAATAGTACTGGTGCAGACAGGGGCTAAATGCATTAGGCAATATAGATTTGTAGGAGGGGTAAACATGTCAGGACATTCAAAGTGGCATAATATACAAGCTAAAAAGGGTAAAGCAGATGCAAAAAGAGGAAAAGTATTTACAAAAATAGGTAAGGAAATTGCAGTTGCAGTTAAAGAGGGCGGATCAAACCTTGATTCTAATTCAAGATTAAGGGATACTGTTTCAAAGGCAAAGTCAAACAATATGCCTATGGATAATATAACGAGAGCTATTAAAAAGGCTGCAGGTGAAACTGATTCAGTTAATTATGAGGAAGTTATCTATGAAGGATATGGACCATCTGGAGTAGCTTTTATGGTAGAAGCTCTTACTGATAATAGAAATAGAACAGCTGGTGATGTTAGACATGCTTTTGAAAGACATGCTGGTAATCTTGGAACATCAGGCTGTGTGGCTTATATGTTTGAGAAGAAAGGACTTTTAGTCATAGAAAAAACTGATGAAACAGATGAGGACGAACTTATGATGAAGGCTTTAGAAGCTGGTGCTGAAGACTTTTCATCTCAGGATGATGTATATGAAATTATAACTGCTCCTGAAAACTTTTCTGCTGTAAGAGATTCTCTTGAAAAAGATGGAATAAATTTCATTTCTGCTGAAATGTCAATGATTCCTAATATGACGACAGCTGTTGATGAAAATACAGCAGGAAAAGTTCAAAAACTTATAGATGTTCTTGAAGATAATGACGATATTCAAAACGTCTGGCACAATGCTGAATTCCCTGAAGGATGGGAAGCAGAAGAATAGAGTTGTATCAAGGTTTTGATGGCATACGTTAAACACACTCTTTTGTGTATATATGTATAAGGGAGTGTGTATTTTTTTATAATTAAAATATAATTTTGAATAATAATTAAGATTTTGGACATAATACCAAATACAAGGAGGAATGGTATTATGTTTAATAGCAAATTAAGTAAAGTACTATTGATTATTTCAATAGTTGTTATTACATTTGTTACAAGCTATATATATACATTCAAAAGAACAAATGATAAAGAGGCCTCTGAGATTGCCAAAACAAAGGTAAATGCTGAAACTTTAAATAATGATTATAAGATTGTAATAAATAACAATACAAAAATAACAAAAATAAATAGATATACAATGGGAATGGTTTTTGAAAAAAAGACAGAAGAAAAGCCTGATTCAAACTTAATAGGAATGGATAAGGATGAAGCCGAAAAATATTTTAAAAATATAGGCTATTTGATGATAGAATTCACTTCCAAAGACGTTATTCTTGTGCGTGAAAAAAATTCATGGTGCCCGGGTGCATTTGTAGTAAAGGATAATGATGGATATATAACTATATATGATGTGGACAATAACAGCAATTTAATTTTTAAAGAAAATACAAACATGTCCACTAACATGCTTCCCGAGGGGGATAAGAATGAAGTAATAAAAGGAAAAACCTATGAAACAATGGACGAAGTGAAAAGTTTAATTAGCGAATACGCCTCTTAACTCCTGATCTTTCAGGAGTTTTTTATATCTGTAATTTTCACTTTAAAATCATTAATGAACAAATTACAGCGGAGATAAGAAAAATATATGGAATGAACATAGAGTAGGGAACGGTCTTGACCGTTCCGTTGATGGACGAGCGGAATCTAGTGGGAGTGGAGCGGTGCCAACACTCAGTAACAATTTCATTCTATGGCATTTGCAGGATGATCTGAATTTGGGAGGGCGGAACGGTCAAGACCGCTCCCTACAGCTTGTCTGGCATTTTAATCCTTAGAACATCTTTGCAAACGGTAAAGTGAATGGAATATATTTTTCTTATCGCAGCGGTGGATTAAATCTACATTATGAATTGAAGTCCTTATGTATATGTATTTTGGTATGCCAAGAATATAAATAAGTGGTATAATACTAATCGAACATATTTTCGTAAATATAAGGAGAAGAATATGAGAATAATTGGTATAGACCCTGGAATTGCTATATTAGGGGTTGGTGTTTTAGATTATTTCAATAATAGCTTTAAAGTTGTTGATTATTTTGCAATTACTACCACTCCCAAAAATAAAATGCCGGAAAGGCTTGAAATATTGTATGATTCACTTGATAATGTATTTAAAAAGTATAAGCCTGATGCTGTTGCCTATGAAGAGCTTTTTTTTAATCAAAACGCAAAAACAGCAATAACAGTTGGACAGGCAAGGGGAGTTTCTATACTTGCGGCCCAAAAACAAAAGCTTAATATTTTTGAGTACACACCACTGCAGGTAAAACAAGCAGTTGTTGGGTATGGGAGAGCAGATAAAAATCAAGTACAGCAGATGGTAAAGGTGATATTAAATTTAAGAGAAATTCCAAAACCTGATGATGTTGCAGATGCTCTTGCTATAGGCATTTGCCATGGACATTCAAGCCATAGGGCAGAGATGTTTAGAATTAAATGAGGTGATAATATGATTGCTTTTGTTAAAGGAATTATTGAAGAAAAGGGATTGGATTATATCATTATCAATAATAACGATATTGGGTATATTGTTAATATACCTCAAAGGGATATAGAAAAGTCTGGTGAAGTTGGAGATGTGGTGAAAGTATTTACTTATCATTATGTAAGAGAAGATCAAATGGCATTGTATGGTTTCCTACATAAAGAATCTCTCAGCATGTTTAAACTGCTTATTAATGTAACAGGTATTGGACCTAAAGCTGCATTATCAATTTTATCTCAGATGTCACCTCAGGAAATAGCTATTGCAGTTATGACAAATGATGAAAAGTCTCTTTGCAGAGCTCAAGGTGTTGGTAAAAAAACAGCTCAAAGAATCATCTTAGAACTTAAGGATAAGCTTAAAAATTATGAAATAAAGGTTGATAAAATAGCTAATGATGATAATTTTGATTCTAATGAAGCAAATGAGGCAATAGAAGCATTGATATCACTTGGATATACAAGGGAAGAGGCAGCTTTTGCAGTAAATAAGGTTTATAAGAAGGAACAACCTGTTGAGGATACTGTAAAAAATGCTCTAAAAACACTTATGAAAGGATAGGTGCTTTATTTTATGGAAGAGGAAAGAATCATTGCATCTGAACAAAAAAAAGAGGATGCAGATACAGAAGGCAGTTTAAGGCCTCAAAAGCTCGAGGAATATATAGGGCAAGCAAAAGTAAAAGAAAAACTCTCAATATTTATTAAAGCAGCTCAAAAAAGGGATGAACCATTAGATCATGTATTGCTTTATGGACCACCTGGACTTGGGAAAACAACCCTGGCAAATATAATTGCAAATGAAATGGGCTGTGGGATGAGAGTTACTTCAGGGCCTGCTATTGAAAGGGCTGGAGATTTGGCTGCTATTTTAACAAACTTAGGTGAAAATGATGTGCTGTTTATTGATGAAATACATAGGTTAAACAGAAGTGTAGAAGAAATACTCTACCCTGCAATGGAGGATTTTGCTCTCGATATAATTATAGGGAAAGGGCCAAGTGCACGTTCCATTAGAATTGATCTTCCTAAGTTTACACTGATAGGTGCTACTACAAGAGCTGGAATGCTGACATCACCTTTGCGTGATAGATTTGGTATAGTAATGAGATTAGAGCTTTACACGCCTGATGAATTACTTCATATTGTTGAAAGGTCTGCAAAGATTTTAAATATTGGTATTGATGAAGAAGGTGCACTTGAAATTGCAAGGCGTTCTCGTGGGACTCCAAGAGTTGCAAATAGATTATTGAAGAGAGTTAGGGATTTTGCCGAGGTTAAAGGTAATGGATATATTGATGCGAAAACAGCTGATAAAGCTTTAAATTTGCTTGAGATTGATAAGCTTGGACTTGATAACGTAGATAGAAAAATGCTTTTAACTATGATTGATAAATTCGGAGGAGGACCGGTAGGCCTTGATACTCTTGCCTATTCTATTGGTGAAGAAAGTGTTACTATAGAGGATGTTTATGAACCATATCTTTTACAAATGGGTTTTATAAACAGAACTCCAAGAGGAAGGGTAGTTACATCTGCGGGATATAAGCATTTTGGAAGACAAGAGACTTTTTGTTGATTTTTTATTATAATTAATTTATTATTATATAGTATGAAATTTAGCAGCAGTTTAAGGAGTGAAAGTAGAAAATGAATCTTCATGATTTTTATTATGAGCTTCCAAAGGAGCTCATTGCACAAGAACCTATAAAGGAAAGAGACATGTCAAGGCTTATGGTTTTAAATAAAGAAACAGGTGAAATCCATCATAGGATATTTAAAAATGTTGTGGACTATTTAAATGAGGGGGATTGCCTGGTTTTAAATAATAGCAGGGTTATTCCTGCAAGACTTTATGGAATCAAAGATGAGACAGGTGGAAAAATGGAATTTGTTCTTCTTAGAAGGGTAGATAAGGATAAATGGGAAACCCTTGTAAGGCCGGGTAAGAGGGCAAAAATTGGATCTGAATTTACATTTGGCAATGGCGAATTAAGATGCAAAATTCTTGAACATACAGATTCAGGCGGAAGAATAATTCAGTTTTATTATGATGGAGTATTTGAAGAAATATTAGATAAGCTTGGGCAAATGCCTTTACCGCCATATATTAAAAAGGAATTAAAGGATCAGGAAAGATATCAAACGGTATATTCAAAAGTGAAGGGTTCAGCTGCAGCGCCAACAGCAGGGCTGCATTTTACTAATGAACTGCTTGATGAAATAAGAAAAAAAGGTGTGAACATAGCATATCTTACTCTTCATGTTGGTCTTGGAACATTTAGACCAGTTAAAGAGGAAAAAATAGAGGATCATAAAATGCATTCAGAGTTTTATGTTATAGATGAAAAAAATGCTGAAATTATTAATGAAGCTAAAAGAAGAGGGAATAAAGTAGTAGCAGTTGGAACTACTTCCTGCAGGACAATTGAAACTGCAGGAGATGAAAATGGATTTGTTAAACCTTCCACAGGATGGACAGATATTTTCATCTATCCTGGATATAAATTTAAAGTTATGGATGCTTTAATAACAAATTTTCATCTTCCAGAATCAACGTTAATAATGTTAGTAAGTGCTTTTGCAGGTAGGGAAAATATACTTAATGCATATAATGTAGCTGTTAAAGAAAAATATAGATTTTTTAGTTTTGGAGATGCAATGCTTTTGATTTAGGAGGAAATTATGAGTGCAATAAAGTATGAACTGATAAAGGAATCTAAGGATTCCGGTGCAAGGCTTGGAAAGCTTTATACTCCTCATGGGGTTATAGAAACGCCAATTTTTATGCCCGTTGGGACTCAGGCTACGGTTAAAGCAATGACGCCTGAAGAATTAAAAAGTATAGGGGCACAAATAATACTTAGTAATACCTATCATCTTCATATGAGGCCAGGTGAAGAGATCATTAAAAAGGCTGGCGGCCTTCATAAATTTATGAATTGGGATAAACCAATACTTACAGACAGCGGTGGATTTCAAGTATTTAGTTTAAGTGATCTTAGAAATATTACTGAAGAAGGGGTTACTTTTAAATCACATTTAGACGGCTCAAAGCACTTTATCTCACCTGAAGATGCAATAAGGATTGAAAATGCCCTTGGTGCTGATATAATAATGTGTTTTGATGAATGTCTTCCATACCCTTGCGAATATGATTATGCAAAGAATTCACTTAATAGAACAATTAGGTGGGCAGAGAGATGTAAAGAAACCCATAAGAATACTGAAAATCAGGCATTGTTTGGAATTATACAGGGTGGAATGTATAGGGATTTGAGAGAAGAAAGTGTTAAAAGGATGACAGAACTTGACTTCCCGGGGTATTCTATTGGAGGGTTAAGTATTGGTGAGCCTAAGGAACTCATGTATGAAGTGCTTGATTATACAATGCCTATCATGCCTAAAGATAAGCCAAGATATCTTATGGGAGTTGGAAGCCCTGATTGTTTATTTGAAGGTGTAATAAGAGGAATTGATATGTTTGATTGTGTTCTTCCTACGAGAATTGCAAGGAATGGGACAGTGCTTACAAGCAAAGGGAAACTTGTAATTAAAAATGCTAAATATGCAGAGGATTTTAGGCCCATTGATGATGAATGTGACTGTTATGCTTGTAAAAATTATTCAAGAGCTTATATAAGACATCTTTTTAAAGCAAAAGAAATATTAGCTGCAAGGCTTGCTACTATTCACAATTTAAGATTTTTAATACATTTAATGGAACAAATAAGAGAAGCAATAAAAGATGATAGACTTTTAGAATTTAAAGATGAATTTTATTCGAAATATGGTTATAATTAAAATATATAAATTTTAAGGAGGTAATACAATGCAACAAGGTACTGTAGCCACAATAGTTATGTGGGTAATGGTTTTTGCAATTTTCTACCTTTTTTTAATTCTTCCAGAACAAAAAAGGCAGAAGAAGACTAAGAAAATGCTTGATGCACTTATTGTAGGAGATAAGGTTATGACCAGAGGAGGAATAATTGGGACAATATTAAATTTAAATGAGGACACAGTTGTTATTGAATCTGGCCCAAGCAGAATGAAAATTGAACTTGCAAGATATGCAATAAGTTCAGTAGTAGAAAGCAGAGCAGAAAAGTACAATATTAAAAAAGAAGACAGTAAGGATGAAGACAAGGGAGAGAAAAAAGAAGAGAAAAAAGAAGAAAAGAAGGGAGAAAAGAAAGAAGAAAAGTAACATTAGATACATAATGATATATTCCATCTCATATTTATTAAATAGGAGGTGGAATTATGTTTAGTAAGGATGAAAATAAAAAAGATTATGTTAAAATCTATGTTAAATCAATAATAAGGGGAATATTAGTATCCGCTGCTCTTTTATTAATATCTACTATAGTTTTTTACTTTACTAAATTAAATGGAAACTATATGCAAATTACTGCCTATATCATAAGCATTATTGGTATATGTTATTCAAGTATATATGGTTCTTATAAAATTGGTAAAAAAGGATATTTACATGGTGCTTTTATAGGATTTATATATATGTTTTTGTTATCAATTATTGCTTTGCTGGCAGAAAAAGGGGAAGCAAAAAGTTCATCTATGCTCATTATGTATGTGGCGTCAATTATTATTGGGATGTTGTCTGGCATGATAGGGACAGTATTGTGTGATAAAAACTAACGACTATTTATTGAGAAATCAAGAATCATGTGATATAATAAAAAAAGTTTATTAAATTATTTATGTTTATAAAGGGCTTAAGGAGGTAATAATTGTGAAGCATATTAAAACTATAAATGCTGGCGTATTAAAAGCAAGTTTAAAGAAGCCAGGCTGCAAAGAATGTGCAAATTCATGTCAGTCAGCTTGCAAAACTTCTTGTACAGTTGCAAATTTAGCATGTGAAAACAAGTAACAAAGTGGCAGTAACTTGATAGTTACTGCTTTTTAAGTGATTAATATTAATGGAGGAGGAAACATTTTGAACGTTCATAAATTTAAACAGCAGGGTTTAAATATTGTTATAGATGTCAACAGCGGGGCTATACATGTTGTGGATGATGTAGTTTATGACATATTAAATTATTTTGAAGATAACAACAAAGAACTTATTTATGAAAAATTGAAGGACAAATATAGTATAAGTGAGATAGATGAAGGCTTATCTGATATAAATGAACTTATTGAAAAAGGACTATTATTTAGTAAGGATGTATTTCAAGATGCAGTAAAAAGGAATGAGGAACCATCTTATATAAAGGCTCTTTGTTTAAATGTAGCCCATGATTGTAATTTAAGATGTAAATATTGTTTTGCATCGAAAGGTGATTACAATGGGAAAAGGGAGCTTATGAGCATTGAGGTAGCTAAGAAGGCTATTGATTTTGTAATAAAAAATTCTGGTCCAAGAAAGAATATTGAAGTAGATTTATTTGGAGGAGAACCTTTACTTAATTTTGAGACAGTAAAAGGGGTAGTTGAGTATGGGAAAACAGAGGGGCCTAAATATGGGAAGGATATTAGATTTACAATAACAACTAATGCTACGCGTCTTGATGACGAAAAAATAAAATTTATTAATGATAATATGGTTAATGTGGTACTAAGCATTGATGGAAGAAAAGAAGTTAATGATAAAATCAGGGTAAGATGTGATGGCAGCGGTAGTTTTGATACTATTTTGCCTCAAATCAAAAAAATGGTCAGCAATAGAACAAAGGGAAAGCAGTATTATGTAAGGGGAACATTTACAAGGGAAAACTTAGACTTTTATAATGATGTCATTTTTCTTGCAGATGAAGGCTTTAAGGAAATATCCATAGAACCTGTTGTGCTTGAAGATGGGAATCCCTTAGCTTTAAGGGAAGAGGATTTACCTAAGATTTTTGAACAATATGATAAGCTTACAGAAGAAATGATAAAGAGAATTAAAGAAGGCAGAGGATTTAAGTTTTATCATTTTGCTATTGATATAAATGGCGGTCCTTGCATATATAAAAGGATATCAGGATGCGGTGCAGGACATGAATATGTAGCAGTAACGCCTAATGGCGATATATACCCTTGCCATCAATTTGTTGGAAATAATAAATTTGTTATGGGTAATGTTTTTAATGAAAATGAAGGATTAGATAAAAATATTATAAATACCTTTAAGCATGGACATGTATATAATAAGCCTGAATGTATGAATTGTTGGGCAAGATTTTATTGCAGCGGCGGATGCCAAGCAAATAATTATAATTTCAATGGTGACATACACATCCCTTATCATTTAGGGTGTGAAATGATGAAAAAAAGGATTGAATGTGCGATAGCTTTAAAAATAAAAACGCAGGAATAGGTGTTTATTAAGAAGGAAAAATAAGAGATATGTAGAATATAAATAAGGTTGATATTATTCGATTTAATCCTCAGTGCATTGAATTGACTTAAAAATTTTAAGACTGTATAATTTACATTAGCAACTAAATTAAAGGGGGATGCTTATGAAAAAAAAGAATTCCATAAAGTTTATAGTAAGTGCTGCTTTAATAGCTTTATTTGCTTATATTTCTGTATTTGGTATGCAAATTGGGGGATATATGTTTAAACCTCTTGGTAAAGCAATAAAACTTGGTCTTGATTTAAAAGGCGGAGTTTATATTGAAGAGGAGATAAAGGAAAAGGATGTAAGTAAGGAAACACTAGATAGGACAAAAGAGCTTTTACAGCTTAGGGTCAATGGACTTGGAGTTAATGATGCCGTAGTTACAAATGCTGGAGAAAATAGGATTAGAATTGAAATTCCAGGAATAAATGATGTAAATAAGGCACTAGAGCAAATTGGAAAAACTGGGAAGCTAACTTTTGTGGGACCAAACGATGATGTTATTATTACAGGTCAAGATGTTAAGGATGCAACAGTAGGTGTTGATCCTAATACTCAGCAGCCTGTTGTTCAGTTAAAATTGAACGAAGACGGTACAGTAAAATTCAGAGAAGCAACAAAAAAATATATTGGTAAACCAATATCTATAATAATGGATGATGAGGTTGTTTCATCTCCAAGAGTTAATAGTGAAATACCTAATGGAGAGGCTATTATCACTGGAAGTAAGGATGTTGCAGAAGCAAAAAGACTTGCAGGAATTATAAAATCAGGTGCTTTGCCTGTTACACTATCTCCTGCCACAGTTAAAACTATAGGACCATCCCTTGGAGCTGAAGCAATTCCAACAAGTAAAAAAGCAGCAGCAATTGGTATTGCGCTGGTTATGATATTTATGTTGATTTATTATAGAATACCAGGACTTATTGCTGATTTAGCTTTATTAGTTTATATTATGCTTTCATTATTAATATTTATAGGCATTAAACAAACACTGACATTGCCAGGAATTGCAGGATTCCTTCTTTCAGTTGGTATGGCAGTTGATGCCAATGTACTTATATTTGAAAGAATAAAAGAAGAATTAAATGTTGGGAAATCACTTAAAACTTCTATAGATGCAGGATTCCATAGGGCACTTTCATCTATACTTGATTCTAATATTACAACATTAATTGCAGGATTTGTTTTATACTTCTTAGGTTCTGGAACGGTTAAAGGTTTCGCTCTCACTTTGAATATTGGTGTTCTTTGCAGTATGTTTACAGCTATTACTGTTACAAGATTCCTACTTAAGTCATTTGTAGGCACAGGTTGGGTCACAAACACCAAATTTTATAGGCCATAGGGGGAGGGAATAGAATGGAAAAGGTACTTAAGATTTATGAAAACAGAAAAGTGTTTTATGGGATATCAATTGTTTTAATAATGATTGGTATGATTTCGTGGGCAGTAAAAGGTTTAAATTACGGCACAGAATTTAGGGGCGGAACCCTTATTGATATAAAGATTAATGCCGATTATAATATTGAAGATATAAGAGAAATTGCAAATAAATATGATGATAAGGCTGACGCAAGAGCTGTAGAAGGAAAAGAAGTTAATATTACCAGCAGTACATTAAAACCAACAGAAATTAACAGATTAGTTGCAGATATTAAAGCAAAATATCCAAAAGCCGAACTTATGGAATCAAACAATATTGGACCTTCTGTTGGAAAAGAGTTAAGGCAAAAAGCTTTAATTTCATCAATTGCTGCAGTAATAGGAATTTTAATTTATATTACACTAAGATTTGAATTAAAATCTGGATTAGCTGCAATAGTTGCCCTTGCTCATGATGTACTTATAACTGTTGGTGTTTATGCTGTATTTCAGGTCCCAGTAAATAGCAGCTTTATAGCAGCTATACTTACCATTTTGGGTTATTCAATAAATGATACCATAGTTGTTTTTGATAGAATTAGAGAAAACAAATCCTATGGGAGATATAAGAATAACCCCGGAATGCTTATTGATGCAAGCATAACTCAAACTATGGCAAGGTCAATAAACACAATGATGACAACTTTATTTACAATCACTGCTGTATATGTACTTGGAGTTCCTTCCGTAAAAGAGTTCGCATTTCCACTTATAATTGGTATCATAAGTGGAGGGTATTCCTCAATATTTATTGCAAGTCCCCTTTGGGTAACTTTTGAAGGAAAGAAAAAGTTTGCATAGAGTCAGCAAAAGCTGACTCTTTTTTAAATCAAATATTAATTTTCCTATAGATTTAAAATTTAAGAAGGGTTTACCTTATCCGGCGGTTAGCATCCGTAATACCCCGCCTAAGGCGGGGTATTACGGATGCTACGCCCCTGGGTTGGCTCTTATAAGCTTCAGCTGAGGCTTTTATTTATTTTCTCATTGAACATATTTAATATCTAAATTATAATAATATTGTTTTGAAATATACTGAGGAGTTATATTCTATGAAAAAATGGGTTGTTAAAAACAAAACAGATAGAAATAACTGTATTTATGGTAGTGAATTGATAAGCAGTTTGCTTCATTTAAGGGGAATAGTAAATGAAAAGGATGTAGAGTCTTTTTTACATCCATCCTTGGATAAGCTTTATAATCCATTTTTACTTAAAGATATGGATAGAGCAGTTAAAAGAATTGATGACGCTATTAAGGGAAGGCAAAAGGTAGTAATATACGGGGATTATGATGCAGATGGTATAACAAGCACATCTATACTTTATACGGCTTTTAAAAGACTTGGCGTTGATATTTCATACTATATACCTGATAGAATGAATGAAGGCTATGGAATAAATACAGATGCATTAAATTATATTAAATCATTGGCTGCAGATCTAATTATTACTGTAGATTGCGGTGTTACTTCCTTTGATGAAGTAGAGTATGCAAAATCTATTGGTATGGATATCATTATAACGGATCATCATGAATGTAAGGGGAAAATACCAGATACTATTGTAGTAAACCCTAAACGTTCAGATTGTACATATCCTTTTAAATTTTTATCTGGTTGTGGAATAGCTTTTAAACTTATACAAGCTTTATGGATAAATTATGGTTTATCTGGCTATGATGATTTTTTAGATATTGCTGCAATTGGAACTGTTGCTGATTCCGTAAGTTTGACTGGTGAAAACAGAATTATTGTTAAAAATGGATTAAATATAGCAAAAAATACTGAAAAATGCGGCATTAAAGCACTTAAAACGGTTTCAGGAATTGAAGAACTTAATTCACGTAATCTTGCATTTGGTATTGTTCCAAGAATAAATGCTGTGGGAAGGTTAAGTGATGCTAAAATTGCAGTAGAGCTTTTTACTACTAATAACTATGATAAAGCGCTGCAAATTGCAAAGTATTTAGATCAGGAAAATAAAAAACGCCAGGAGATAGAAGAACAGATATATAAGGAAGCATGCGAAAAAATAGAAGAGGATAAGGATTTTAAAGAAGAAAAGGTAATTGTTTTAGCCTCTAATAGTTGGCATGTAGGGGTTGTAGGTATTGTAGCATCAAAATTAGTTGAAAAATTTAACAGACCAGCAATACTTCTATGCGAAGAAGGAGAAATAGCGAGAGGTTCTGGAAGAAGTATAGAAGGTTTTAATCTATTTGAAAATTTATCAAAATGCAGTTCATTATTGGAAAGGTTTGGCGGCCATGAATTGGCAGCTGGATTATCTATTAAGACAAAAAATATAAACAATTTTAGACTGCAATTAAACTCTTTAGCTGCGGGAGTAAGAAGTGAAATCTTTCAGGAAAAGTTATTTATAGATATGCAAATAGAGCCTGAAGATGTAAATATTGATTCAGCAGAAATTATAAATGAGATGGAACCATTTGGATTTGATAACTTAGAACCAGTGTTTTCCATGTGCGGTGTAAATGTATTAAATAAGTGGACAGTTGGTGATAAATCGCAGCATTTAAGGATGACTATTGAAAGCAATGGATATAAATATAACTGCATAATGTTTAATGGGTCATCAGCATATTATAATAAACAATGGGACATTGTTGATATTGCTTTTAATATGAATATAAATGAATGGAACAACAATAGGCTGCTGCAGCTTGTGTTAAAGGATATAAAGCCAAATCAGAAATGGATATGCAGTGATTTGGAGAACAATTACTATAGAGCAATAAAATACTGTTTAAATAATAATAGAGCAGATTTTAATTTTGAAGGAATAAATTTTATAAAATATGATGATAAACTTTTAAAGGATTTCGTTTTTTTAAAAAAAGGTTACATATTAGTTTCATCCTTTTCATCAATGGAAAAGATTAGAAACTTATGGGATACAATTGATATAAATATTGGCTGTAATGATGGATTAAATTCACAGCTGATATTGTGCCCAATAGTAGATGATATAGACTTTGGAAATAATAATGTCATAATTTATGATTTTTTACCAGGAATTTATGAATATAAAATATTAAGAGAAAAGGTTAAAAATAGTATTTATAATTTTTATACTGATTCATTAACTGAAGTTATTAATAAATACTTAAATGATATTGTATTAAATAAAGATATATTGATTAAGTTTATAGAAAATTTAAAGCAAAGTGAGGAAATGGGAACAGTTAGCTCCATGAGCAAAAAATATGGAGTGAATTTATATAAAATGTATAAAATGATAATGTATTTAAAGTCATTAAATGCAGTGCAGGTTTTCTTAAAAAACGATATCTTAAAAATAAGATGGAATAATAAGTATGATGAATCAAAAATAAAACTAAATTTCCAAAATGACTTAATTAATAAAATAAATGATTTACAATTAAAATTTAGAAGTATTTTGGGGGAGGGTTAACAATGGATTTAAAAGAAAAAGTAAGAGTAATTGAAGGTTTTCCTAAGGAAGGCATAAGTTTTAAAGATATAACAACAATTTTAAAAGATGGAGAGGCATTTAAATATACTATTGATAAAATGACGGAAATTGCTAAAGAAAAGGAAGTTAATATGGTTGTGGGACCTGAAGCAAGAGGATTTTTAATTGGAGCACCAATTGCTTATGCACTTGGTGTAGGATTTGTTCCTGTAAGAAAGCCAGGCAAACTTCCTTGTGAAACAGTTAAATCATGCTATAAATTAGAATATGGCAGCGATTCGCTTGAAATGCATAAAGATGCTATTAAACCTGGAGATAAGGTACTAATTGTGGATGATCTACTTGCAACCGGCGGGACTATTGAATCTGTTGCAAAGTTAATTGAAAAGTTAGGCGGGGAAGTTGTTGGAATTGAATTTATAATTGAGCTTACAGGGCTTAATGGAAGAAAAAAATTAAGTAAGTATGATGTAAGATCTATAATTCAATACGAGTATTAATTAAAAATTGCAAAAATTATAAAATTAATATATAATTAATAGAAAATTAATATGGCTGGTTTTTACCAGCCATTGCTTTAATTAGGGAAGAGGGCTAGTATGCTTCAAGATAAAGATATGTTGCAGGAGATTCTTGATAAAATAGAAGATTATAATCTTGATGTTGATATTGAAAAAATAAAAAAAGCTTTTTTAGTGGCTGAAAAAGCGCATAAAAACCAATTTAGGGAGTCAGGGGAGCCCTATTTAATTCATCCAGTTGCAGTTGCAATGATTGTTATTGAAATGGGACTTGATACTGACACTATTTGTGCTGCCCTTTTACATGATGTAGTAGAGGACACTGCATATACTTATGATGATATAAAAAGAGAATTTGGCGATGCTGTAGCTAATCTTGTTGAAGGTGTTACAAAGCTCGATAAAATTGAGTTTAAATCTAAGGAAGATCAGCAAGCTGAAAATACTATGAAAATGCTTATTGCAATGGCAAATGATGTTAGAGTTATTCTTATTAAGCTTGCAGATAGACTTCATAATATGAGAACGTTAAAATACAGGCCCTTAGATAAACAAAAGGAGAAAGCAAAAGAAACCCTTGATATATATGCCCCAGTAGCGCATAGGCTCGGAATATTTAAAATCAAGTGGGAATTAGAAGATTTAAGCCTTAGGTACTTAAAACCTAAGGAGTACTATGATCTGGTAAATAAAGTAGCTCAAAAAAGAGCTGAGAGAGAAGACTCCATAAATCAGATAATAAAAACTTTAAGTGAAAGGCTTCATGAGGCAGGAATAGAAGCAAGCATAGAGGGCAGGCCGAAGCACTTTTACAGCATATATAGAAAAATGGTTTATAAAAATAAAACCTTTGATCAAATATTTGATTTATTAGCAGTTAGAGTAATAGTAAACAGTGTTAAGGATTGCTATGAGGTTTTAGGTATTGTACACACACTTTGGAAGCCTATTCCAGGCAGATTCAAAGATTATATTGCTATGCCAAAGCCTAATATGTATCAATCGCTGCATTCTACAGTGATAGGCCCTGAGGGACAACCCTTTGAAATACAAATAAGGACTTGGGAAATGCACAGGATTGCTGAGTATGGTATTGCAGCACATTGGAAATATAAAGAAGGTATTAAAAATTCTGACGCTGATATGGAAGATAAGCTAAAATGGCTTAGACAAATCATTGAATATAAAAGAGAAGCAAAAGATGCTAAAGAATTTATGGAAACTGTTAAGATCGATCTCTTTTCTGATGAGGTATTTGTATTTACCCCTAAGGGAACTGTAATTGATTTGCCTGTAGATTCTACTCCTATTGATTTTGCTTACAGAATTCATACTGATATAGGAAATAAATGTGTTGGTGCTAAAGTTAATGGTAAAATGGTTCCATTGGATTATAAATTAAAAACTGGAGAAATTGTTGAAATAATCACATCTCAATCATCTAAGGGACCAAGTATGGATTGGCTTAACATTGTAAAAAGCTCTCAAGCCAAAAGCAAGATAAAACAGTGGTTTAAGAAAACATATAAAGAAGAAAATCTTGATAAAGGCAGGGAGAGTATAGAAAGAGAAGTAAAAAGGCAAGGATTTATTTATTCAGAATTAATGAAGTCTGAAAACGTCGATCCCGTATTAAAAAGGCTCAATTTATCCCGAATAGAAGATTTATATTTATTAGTCGGCAGTGGGTCATTTACAGCGCTTCAAATTGTAGCAAAAATTCGAGAAGAAGCAAGAAAAAATGAGCCTGAAAAAACATTAGAATTGCTGTCTCCTGATAAAAATCAGCAGCAAAAGAAAAAGAATAAAACGGAGCCAAAAAAACCAGGAGTTGAAGTTAAAGGCGAAAAAGATTTAATGGTAAGGTTTTCTAAATGCTGTAACCCTGTTCCCGGAGATGATATTGCAGGTTTTATAACAAAGGGAAGAGGAATATCTGTTCATAGAAAGGACTGTAGTAATTTTGCACATCTTTTTGAAACTGAACCTGAAAGGGTAGTAGAGGTAAAATGGACAGGAGAGGGAACTGCAGATTTTCTTGCAGAAATTCAAATAGAAGCAGCAGATAGGTATGGGCTTCTAACAGAAGTAACAAACATTGTAAGCAGTTTAGATACTTCTGTTAGGGCAGTAAGTGCAAGAACCAATAAAAAACATATAGCTACAATAAATTTGACTATATCAGTGTCGGATGTTAATCAGCTTGAAAAACTTATAACAGGTTTTAAAAGAATTGATGGTGTTATTGATGTATTTAGAAATAAAAGTTAAGGGGTGTAATAATTGCGTGCTGTAGTTCAAAGAGTTAAGAAAGCTCAAGTTAAAGCGAGTGGAGGCGTAATAGGGAAAATACAAAAGGGTCTTGTAGTGCTTTTAGGCATTGAGGAGGAAGACAGCGAAGAGGATATAAAGTATATGGCTGAAAAAATATGCAATTTAAGGATATTTGAAGATGATGAGAATAAAATGAATTTATCTCTTTTAGATATTAAAGGTGAGCTTTTAATAGTTTCACAATTTACTTTATATGGGGATTGCAGAAAGGGCAGAAGGCCAAACTTTATGATGGCAGCGAAGCCAGAAGAAGCTGAAGAAATTTATAATAAATTCTTAGCTGAATGTAAAAAATATATTGGTGATGTTAAGCATGGGAAGTTTCGAGCCCATATGGAGCTTGAACTTATAAATGATGGGCCGGTGACACTTTTAATTGATAGTAAGAAGAACTTTTAAGGAGTGATAGAATGATTTTTGAAGTATACCCTGTAGGAGTTTTTGCAGCTAATTGCTATATAATAGGATGTGAGAAAACAAAGGAGGGCTTTATTGTTGATCCAGGTGGGGATTGTGAAGGAATACTGAATTTATGTAAAACCCTTGGAATAGAAAAAATAAAATATATTCTATTAACTCATGGACATGGGGATCACATTGCAGCAGTCAGCGATTTAAGAAAAGAAACTGGTGCAAAAGTTCTTATTAGTGAAAAGGATAAATATCTTATTGAAGGCGAAACGGTTAATGTACTGCCTATTTTAAAGGATATAAAGCTATTCAGTGCTGATGATTATTTAAAAGACGGTGATGTTATTGAGATTTCAGATATAAAAGTTGAAGTTTTAGAAACTCCCGGTCATACGCCAGGAGGATTATCCTTTAAAATTAACAATTTTGTTTTAACAGGTGATGCTCTCTTTAAAGGCTCGGTAGGAAGAACGGATTTTCCTTTATCATCCCGTGAAGATATTGTTAAAGGAATAAAATCCAAGATTATGGTTCTTCCAGACGAAACAATCATTTATCCTGGCCATGGACCTTCTACAACTGTTGGATATGAAAGAAAATATAATCCTTTTTTGTAATATATGTTTTTTAAAGATATATAGTTTAAGTTACTTATTAAATTTGTTTAATATAATATAGTAGAATTGATAATTTTAAATTGAACGAATTATAAGCTATAAAATAGGATAAAATATAACTGAAGTTTTTAAAAGGAGGTTGTTTTATGAAATCAAAAAAAGCTCCCATTACCAAAAAAAATTATGAAAATAGTGAAGGTGAGATTGATTTCGATAAAATAAATGAGCTTATTGATAACGGAGAAGCCTTAAATGAAATTTCAAAAGAGCTTAATGTCAGTAAGGAATATTTGAAAAACTTCAGAGTAAAACCGGAGGACGAAATTAATAAATGAGTTCCATAAAAGTTAAAATGACAGGACATGAATACAGATATGATATCTTTCAAATATTGGTTCTTTTTTTTAAGAAGGACGATATTTCTTTTATATGTGAGGATGAGAGTTTAGATGCCAATGTTATAAGTTCCCTTGATAAAATAGCAGGAAAGGCATCCTGCATAATGAAATATCAGGGGAAACAGGTAGAAAAACATATATATGTTGATATGTCAAATAAAAGGAAAATAAAAAATGGGTTAAAAATAAGCTTATTAGAATGTATAGAGGAGTTTGGATATGATAAAGTACCTTGGGGAATTTTAATAGGAATAAGACCAACTAAAATTATACATGAATATATAGAAGAAGGATTAGATGATGATGCCATTATTTCAAAATTCATGAGCGAATATAGGGTTAGGTTGGACAAGGCTCAGCTGGCACTTGAAGTGGCAAGAAATGAAGCTCCTTTTTTAAGGGTACATCCTAATAGTGTAAGTATGTATATTCATATTCCATTTTGCCCATCAAAGTGTATTTATTGTTCTTTTTCCTCTATTCCAGTTTATAAAAATGAAGAACTAATTGAGCATTATCTATTAGCATTATTTGATGAAATTGATGCTGCTTTTAGAAGTATTAAATCAAAAGGTTTATTTGTTGATACTTTATATATTGGGGGAGGAACTCCTTCAGTTTTAAGCTGTAGAGACTTGGATAGACTATTGTCTAAGATATCACAGAACTATGATTTGAAATCTTTAAATGAGTTTACTATTGAATGTGGAAGGCCTGATTCTATTGATAAAGACAAGCTAAATATTATAAAAAATTATGGCTGCACAAGAATATGTATTAATCCTCAAACAATGAATGAGGAAACTTTAAAAACTATTGGAAGAAATCATACAACAAAAGATATTGTGGAAAAATTTTATGCTGCTAGGGAAATAGGTTTTGACGATATTAACATGGATATAATAATGGGCCTTCCAGGGGAAGATGAAAGACATGTGGAAAAGACAATGAAAAGTTTGAAAGAAATTTCCCCTGACAGCATTACAATCCATACCATGGCATATAAAAGAGCATCTATTCTTCTTGAAAAGGGAACTTTTAAAAAGAATAATTTGGCAGAATCTATGTATGAAATTGCAGTAAAACATGTAAGAGAAATGGGTATGCATCCTTATTATATGTACAGACAAAAAAATATGGTGAGCCCACTTGAAAATGTAGGATATTGTTTTAAAAATAAAGAGTGCATTTATAATATACAAATGATAGCTGAGAATATCACCATTGTAGCACTTGGAGCAGGTTCTGTAACAAAGCTTGTTTACCCAAAAGAAAAAAGAATTGAAAGAGTAGCTAATTTAAGAGACATAAAGGAATACATTGAAAGAAAAGATGAAATGATAGAAAAAAAGAGGAATGCCATTGAAATGATATAAAGATGATAGTATAATAATATAATTAGTTGTAATATTAGTTTATTTAATATAAAGAAGCAATGATTAAGAGGAGTAATTTCTGACTTCCATAAAGAGAGGGTTCAGTGCTGAAAAGAACCTATGGTAAAAGAAATGAATGACACTTAGGAGCTAAAACACTAAAAAGTGTTTCCGTATTTATACGTTATATTTGAGTGGGTTTAAACCAATAAGGGTGGTACCGCGGGTAAGCTCGTCCCTAACATTATAGGGGCGGGCTTTTTGTATTTTGTATTAATAAAAAAAAGGAGGAATTATCTATGGGAGAATCTATAAAGGGCTTAAAAAGGAGCAAATATTGCGGCGAATTTAGGGACTCAGATGTAGGAAATAAAGCTACTGTTATGGGATGGGTTCAAAGAAGAAGAAATTTAGGAGGACTCATATTTGTAGATTTAAGGGATAGAACTGGAATTGTGCAAATAGTTTTTGGTGAAGCAATAGATAAAGAAGCCTATGAAAAGGCTCATCAAATAAGAAGTGAATATTGTCTTGCAGTAACCGGAAATGTCGTTTTAAGAGAATCACCAAACCCTGAAATGCCTACTGGCCTTATAGAAATTAAGGGGGGAAGCCTTAGAATATTATCAGAATCAGAAACACCACCTATTTATATTAAAGAAAATTTAGATGCTTCTGAGCAAATAAGGCTTAAATACAGATATCTCGATCTTAGAAGACCAGATATCCAAAGAAATTTAATGATAAGGAGCCGTGCATATAAGGTTGTTAGGGATTTTATGTATGAAAATGGTTTCCTCGAAATTGAAACACCTATGCTAACAAAAAGTACACCAGAGGGAGCAAGGGATTATCTTGTACCCAGCAGAAATTTTAAAGGTAAGTTTTATGCACTTCCTCAATCTCCGCAGCTTTTTAAGCAGCTTCTTATGGTTTCAGGTTATGACAGATATTTTCAAATAGTAAAATGTTTTAGAGATGAGGATTTAAGAGCAAACAGACAGCCAGAATTTACTCAAGTAGATATGGAATTATCCTTTGTGGAAATGGAAGATGTGATGGAAGTAAATGAAAGGCTCATTAAGCGCCTTTTTAAGGAAATTAAAGGTATAGATGTTGAAATCCCAATTCAGAGAATTACTTATAAAGAAGCTATGGAACGCTTTGGTTCAGATAAACCTGATATGAGGTTTGGGATGGAACTTACTAATATAAAGGATACAGTAAAAGGTACTGAGTTTAGGGTGTTTAAGGATGCTATAAATGAAGGAAAAGATATTAGAGGAATAAATGCAAAGGGCTGTGCAAGTTTTGGAAGAAAAGAAATTGATAGGCTTGGAGAATTTGTAAAAACTTATGGCGCAAAGGGATTGGTTTGGATTGCAATAAAGGAAGATGGAATAAAATCACCAATTTCAAAGTATTTAACTAATGAAGAAATGGATGCAATAATTAAGAAAATGGGTGGAGAAAAAGGAGATTTACTTCTTATTGTTGCAGATAAGCCAAAGATTGTATTTGCATCCCTTGGAGCCCTTAGAATTGAGCTTGGAAAGAAGCTTAACCTTATTGGGCCTGACAACAAAGAGTTTAAATTTGTTTGGGTTGTAGAGTTCCCTATGTTTACTTATGATGAGGAAGAGGGAAGATATGTAGCCGAACACCATCCGTTTACAATGCCAGTAGAAGAGGACATAAAATTCTTAGAAACTGAGCCTTGGAAAGTTAGATCAGAGACCTATGATATTGTTTTAAATGGTGAAGAAATTGGCGGCGGAAGTATTAGAATACATGATACTAAACTGCAGGAGGAAATGTTTAAAGTTATGGGATTCACTCAGGAAGAAGCTTGGAAAAAGTTTGGATTTTTACTTGAGGCGTTTAAATTTGGACCACCTCCACATGGCGGCCTTGCTTATGGATTTGATAGATTGGTTATGTTCCTTGCTGGTACTGATAATATTAAGGATGTAATTGCATTTCCTAAGAATCAAAATGCAGTTTGCTTACTTACAGATGCTCCAAATGTTGTTGATGAAGATCAGCTAAATGAGCTGGGGATTGGAGTTTTAAAAGACAAAAAGTAAATATATGATTAACTTATCATACAGATATGGATAGTTTTTGAAGCTAAGGCAGCAGTAAATATATTGATAAAAACAAAATTAAGTGATATATTAATTATAAAGCAGATGCCTGCTGTATACGAGAGGATGGACCTTTTATGAGCCAACACTTATGATAAGGGAATCCGGCTCCTGATGTGGAAGTGAGGCCTTTTGAATAAGGAACAGGAATCATCAGGGAGGATACCCACCTGCGAGAGCAGGTTCATCCGGGTTCATCGACGGTACAGCGGGTTTTTTATGTTTTAAATGGGGGTGCTGCATGTTTGATTTTGAGGAAAGAACTGGACTTTTAATAGGTAAAAGCGCTGTAGAAAAGCTGAATAATAGTTGTGTTGCAGTATTTGGAATAGGTGGAGTTGGATCATTTTGTGCAGAAGCACTTGTTAGAGCTGGTATAGGGAAAATTGTTTTAATAGATAGTGATAATGTTGCACTTTCAAATATTAATAGGCAAATACATGCACTGCATAGTACAATAGGTATGCCTAAAGTAGAAGTTATGGCTGCAAGAATAAAGGATATAAATCCAAATATTGAAGTCATTACATATAATGAATTTTATTCCCCAGAAAAGGGAGAAAAACTTATATCAAAAGATTATGATTATGTCGTTGATGCTGTGGATACTGTAACTGCTAAAATAGATATAGTAGTAAGATGCAGTGAAAATAATATACCGGTTATTAGCAGTATGGGTGCTGGCAATAAGCTTAATCCAGCAATGTTTGAGGTAGCTGATATATATGAAACAAGTGTATGTCCGCTTGCTAAAGTTATGAGATATGAATTAAGAAAAAGAGGGATAAAAAAGCTGAAGGTAGTGTACTCAAAAGAGACTCCCATAAAAATAAATCTTTCAGATCAGGATTTGCCTAATGAGAATACAAATGTTAAGAAGCATTATATTCCGGGCAGTATTTCTTTTGTACCACCTGTTGCCGGACTTATAATTGCAGGTGAAGTAGTCAATGATCTTATCAAGTGATTCTAAAACTCAAGAGGAGTTTGCTTAAAAAATTGTCAAACAAATTTATAAGGTGGGATGTGCTGTGGAGTGTACCAAGGATGATATACTAAAAAGACTTAGAAGAATTGAGGGACAGATTAGGGGCATTGAAAGGATGATTGAAGAGGATGAATGCTGCAATGACATTCTAATTCAGGTGGCAGCTGTTAGAGCAGCAATTAATAAGGTAGGAGGAATTGTTTTAGAAAATTACTCCAAATCCTGTATTAAGAAGGTAGCTCATGAAGAAAAAAATGATGAAGATATTAATGAACTTATTGATACTATAATAAAATTTACTAAATAGAAGAACCAATCTATGGGTGTAGATATAAAAATGTATATTTATCTTTGCTTTAACCTAAAATATATTGAGCATTATATAAGTGCTCTATTGGCAGATGAATATACATTTTTGTTTACTTATATATCCATTTTAAATGTGAGAACATTATGAATATTGCGTTTGATTAGGCTGTAATGATTTATGCATATATTTCATAATTTACTTGTTAAAACAATTTTATACATATATAATAGAATTATAAGACATTATTGCTATCGAAGGGAAGTGTTATAAGATGAGCCTTGAAAATGTTAAAAAGGTTGATCAGGAAATCTACGATACAATTATGCTAGAAATGAAAAGACAAGAATCCAAAATTGAGCTTATTGCGTCTGAAAATTATACGAGCAAAGCAGTTATGGAAGCTCAAGGATCGCAGCTAACAAATAAGTATGCAGAAGGATATCCAGGAAAGAGGTATTATGGTGGCTGCGAATATGTGGATATGGCAGAAAATCTTGCAAGGGAAAGACTTAAAAAGCTATTTAATGCTGAGCATGTAAATGTGCAGCCCCACTCAGGCTCTCAGGCAAATATGGCAGTATATTTTGCTGTGCTTAAACCTGGAGATAAGGTATTTGGGATGAATTTATCTCATGGCGGACATTTAACTCATGGAAGTCCGGTAAATTTTTCGGGAAAAACTTACAACTTTATTCCTTATGGTGTTGATGAGACCGGCTACATAGACTATGATGCTTTAAGNNGATGAAGTTGGAGCATATATGATGGTTGATATGGCTCATATTGCCGGACTTGTTGCTGCAGGCTATCATCCAAATCCTGTTGAAGTTGCAGATTTCGTCACTTCAACTACACATAAAACTCTTAGAGGACCTAGAGGCGGTGTAATTCTTTGTAAGGAAAAATATGCAAAAATAATTGATAAGAGCATTTTCCCTGGAATTCAAGGTGGACCTTTAATGCATGTGATTGCAGCAAAGGCAGTTTGTTTTAAAGAAGCACTATCACCTGAATTTAAAGAATATCAGGGGCGAGTAATTAAAAATGCTAAATGTCTTGCACAGGCTCTTATTGATAGAGGATTTAACCTTGTTTCTGGAGGTACAGACAATCATCTTATTCTTGTGGATTTGAGAAACAAAAAAATTACAGGAAAGGATGCTGAGCATTTATTAGATGGGGTTGGAATAACTGTAAATAAAAATACGATTCCATTTGACCCTGAAAAACCTTCTGTAACAAGTGGAATAAGGCTTGGGACTCCAGCTACAACTACAAGAGGATTTAATACTGACGATATGGTTGAAATTGCAGATATTATGAACTGGACAATAGAAAACAGGGATAATGATTTAACTCCTGCTAAAAAGCGTGTTCAGAAACTTTGCGATAAATATCCATTATACGAATAATTAAATGGAGAAGGCAGATGCCTTCTCCATTTTTAAAATGTGAGGTTAATATGAGCTATAAGAAAAATTTTTTAATAACAATTTTTCTTGCACTATTTACCATATTGTTTATAATTAAAATTGACGCAATATTCAAAAAACATACTAATATATTAGTAGAAAATAACGAAATAAAAGTATATGAGAAACAAAAAATTATTGTATCACATAATTTTGATAGCATGGAAATACAAAGTTATGCCATTGGGGATATTAACAATGATAATAATGATGAAGTGATTTTAGTTTTAAAAAACAAAGGGGATAAATTCGGATGTCAAATTATAATATTAAATGCAAATGATTTAAATGAGATATATAAATCAAATTATGAAAACATAAATCCATGGAAAGTGGATATAGGGGATGCGGATGGGGATGGCATTAAGGATATATGTATTGGTGCATATACAACAACAAGGTTTTACAAAGGATTTGACAAAAGGCCTTATATATATAATTTTATAAATAATGATTTATATCCTAAATGGCTCGGTTCGAGACTTTCAAGACCTTTTGAAGATTATGCTTTCTTTGATGTTGATAATGATGGAGCAGATGAGATAGTTGCAATTGAAAAATTAAAAGACTGCAGGAAAATACTTAATTCATATAAATGGAAAGGCTTTGGATTAGAAGGATTTGCTGAATCTGATTATTTTGATGATATAAAGGAAATAAATAAAAAGGATAATAAATTATTTGTAAAAGTTTTAGTGAATAATAAATGGCAGACTAAAAGAATTATTTATAAGGATGGAAAATTAAAATAATATAAAAAGGGTGAATGAGTATGAAAAAAGTCCGCTCCAGTGTAACATTGCTTTTATGTTTTGTTTATGTTTTCTCATTATTTACATTTACATCATGTGATAAGAAAGCAAAAACCGATAATAAGCAGACAATAACAGACAAAAGAAAAGATGATAAGACAGATAACAGTAATGAGCTTGGAAGCTTGGTCTTTTCTAATAATAAGCAGAAAACTACAGATGTCCCATATAAACCATTAGAAGTAAAACCCAATGCAGCACAATATTCTGTTAAATCAGATCTTTCAAATGTATTAAATTACAGCCAATTTGGAAAATTCAGCAGCGAGCAAAAACAGCTGTTGCAAAAAAACGGATTTGTAGTATCGCCCACAAAGGAGGAGCAGTTATTTTATATATACGAGAAAAATCAGTATTTAAAAATACCAAGTTTTATAACAACTGATTCAGTTTTACATGTGTATCATATATTTTATGATTATTCTTTAAGAAGTATAGAAAATGATAAATTAATTGGATTTACTAAAGAGCTAACAAAAAATATGCTGGCTAAGTCAATATTTCTTTATAATAATATAAAAAATACTGAGGTAAAAAATGCAGCACTTAAGAATGCAGAATATTTTTTGGTGGCTCAAATGCTTATTGGCGGTGATGTACCGGATAATGTACCAAAAGATGTACAGCAGACAGCAAATAACGAATTGCAGCTTATAGAAAATCATAGTGGATTTTCAAAGCCCGAAATATTTCCTTATGATTTAGATTATAGTCAATTTATACCAAGAGGTCATTATACAAGAAATGATGATTTTAAAAAATATTTTAAGACAATGATGTGGTATGGCAATGTTCCTTTTCCTCTATACTTAAAAGACAAGCAAAGAAATGTTGAAGGGACACTGCAAGCACTTTTGATTACTTACTTAATGTTTTTAGAAAAAGATGGAATGCAGGATTTAGAGCTTTGGGAAAATATATATGAACCCACTGTTTTTTATGCAGGTAAGTCTGATGATTTAACTATATATGATTATAAAAAGCTTTTGCTTAATGTATATGGGGAAAATATCGATATTGAAGAATTAAATAATAAGGATAAAATAAATAAACTTTATAAAGAAGCGGAAAAATTTCCTGAGCCTAAAATACAAGCTGCATATACAAGCGTTGATACACCTGTAGGAAAGCAGTTTAGATTAATAGGTCAAAGATATATTCCTGATTCGGAAATAATTCAAGGGGTTGTAGAGCCAGCTATCAGACCTATTCCTAAGGGACTTGATGTAATGGCTGTTCTTGGATCAGACAGAGCTTATAATATTGAAATAAATAGGTTCAAAGAAAATGAAAAGTGGGGAAAATATGAAACACAAATTAAAATGCTTAAAAAAGAATTCGGTAAGATATCAGAAGATGATTGGAAACAAAATATGTATTATGGATGGCTGTGGACATTAAAAACACTTATTAATCCTTACGAGAAAGGATATCCATCCTTTATGACAAATGAAGCATGGCAGGATAAATCACTTAATACATCCCTTGGAAGCTGGGCAGAACTTAGACATGACAGCATACTTTATGGAAAACAAGTCGGTGCAGAATGCGGCGGAGGAGAGGAAATGCCTCATGTTAAAGGATATGTAGAGCCATCTTATGAAACTTATAATAGGCTTCTTTGGCTTACAAAGTATTCAAAACAAAATTTAAAAGATAGAAAACTTTTAAGCAGCAGTATAGAGTCTAAAATGGATAGTTTTGAACAATTGCTTAATTTTTTAATTAAATGTTCATTAAAGGAACTAAGAAATGAAGAGTTATCGGTCGAAGAATATGATCAAATAAACGTATATGGCGGTCTTCTTGAATATTTAACCAGCAGCTTAGTAGATGATGGAGTAAGGTGGGATGAGATAACTTCTGATACTGATAAAAATATGGCAGTTATAGCTGATGTTTATACTGTAGCGCCAAATAAATACTCACCTGGCGGGTACATTGAAGAAGCAGTAGGACCTGCTTATGAAATTTATGTAGTTGTACCAATAGGGGGAAATTTGTATTTAACAAGGGGAGCTGTATTTAGTTATTTTGAATTTTTTAGCGAACAAAGATTAACAGATGAAAAGTGGCAAAAAAATATAAAGGAAAATAAGGGACCAAGTTTACCTATATGGACAGATACCTTTATAAGAGGAGGAAAAAATGCAATTCCAATTCCAGCCCATCCATACAATTCAGGATGCTGACAATAAAAAAATTATTTTAAGCAGTTTGCTTTTATTTACAATAATATTTTTAATAATTATTCTTTCATTTGGAAATAAAAATGAAATAACAATAAGCTGTACAGGAGATATTTTATTTGATAGAGGCGTTAAAATTAAATTAAATGCTTATGGTTATGATTATCCCTATAAAAATGTATTGGAAGTTCTTAAAAAATCGGATTTAACAATTGGTAACTTGGAGTGCCCACTGACTTCAGCGGGTACTCCAGTTTATAAAAGAAGTGACCTTATATTTAAGGGGGATACTAAAAATGCTAAGGAGCTCAAAGCAGCAGGATTTGATGTTTTAAACCTCGCAAATAATCATTCAATGGATCAGGGAAGGGAAGGGCTTTTAAATACTATG
>DHEX01000043.1:34766-37627 GCA_002400085.1 Clostridiaceae bacterium UBA4839
ACAGTGAAATGGCAGATATATGCCATTTTGATGAAAATTTATTAAAAGAAGAAATAGTAAAAGCAAAAAAAGACTGTGATTTTTTAATGGTATTTTTTCACCACGGCAACGAATATGATTTTTATCCCAGTGAAATTCAAAAAAAATATTCCCATACAGCTATAGATAACGGAGCAGATATCGTTGTGGGGAATCACCCTCATGTTCTTCAAGGGGCTGAAAAGTATAATGGCAAATATATATTTTATAGTCTCGGCAATTTTATATTTGATAGACAAGCCCCTTTTGGAACAAATGAAACTATAATTTTAGAGTTAACTTTAAAAAATAAAAAATTAAGTGAAATAGATGCAATTCCCGTAAAAATTATTGAATGTCAGCCAACATTATCAAATGATAAAAGCAATGTTGAAATATTAAATAATTTTATTAGACACTCAGAAGGAATGGGAGTAAATTTTAAAATTGAAGAAAATATAATAAAAATTAAATGAACAAATGATGGCATAAGCTTATCTTATAACAATATTAAAATACCAATAAGAATAATAATTATGCCTGATAGTATTCCCCCCTTTTTTTCTGAAAAAAAGTTTGAAAATCTTTTTCCAAACCATGAGCCTAAAATAATAAAAATGAAGCTCAATATAAATGTTAATAAGCATGTAATAAAAATATTAACATTTGCAATACCAGCACCTATACCACCAGCTATATTGTTTAAAGTAAGGACAATTCCGAGCAGTACAGATTCTTTTGCATCAATAGTTCCTGAAAAATCAATATCGACCTTTTCAGGATTATTAAGTAAATTATTATAAGAAATTGAAGCTATATCAGATTTCGATTTCTTTGTATTAATTGGTTTTAATGTTTCATATATTGTCCATATGCCTACAGCTATTAAAATTAAGCTGCCAATATATTTTTCAAAATTATCGGGTATGATATTTCTCCCAAAATCACCGAATTTCATAGATAAATAAGTTCCTAAAGTTGAAATTACTGCAAAAATTAACATACTGGGACTACTGATTTTTACTTTTTTTAGGCTGTAGGAAGCTGAAAGGAAAAGGTTATCAGCATTTGCTGATAATACAAACAATATTATGGTTAATATCTTCATTAAATCACCTCGCATAATCATAGTATTCAAATAAAAGAATATTGGTTATTGTATAGACAGCCAATATTTAAAATTATGAGAGGAATACTTATTAAATTTTCATAACCTTAATAATAGTGACTTATAGCTTTAAACTGTGTGTACTGTGAAATCCATAAATTGAATGGAGTGATTTTATGGACATGAATGAACAAATATTAAAAATAGTAATGGAATTTACTGATGAGGGAATTCATGTAATTGATTCAAACGGTGTAACACTTATTTATAATAAAGCTATGGAAGAACTTGAAGGCATGAAGGGCAGTGAGGTTGTTGGCAAGAAGATATTAGATGTGTTCCCAAGCCTTACGGAAAATACCAGTACATTATGCAAGGTACTAAAAACAAAACAGCCTATTATTGAACAATACCAAACATACATAAATAAGACTGGCAATAAAATAACTTCAGTTAATACAACTATTCCTATACTAAATAATGAGAAAATAATGGGGGCAGTAGAGATTTCAAAAAATTTTACTAAGGTTAAAGAGCTGTATGATAATGCTATCTCTATGAGTAACCATTTAAAAAACTGTATTAGAAAAGATGGTGATTTTACATTTGATTCCATGATTGGATGCAGCCCATCTTTTATAAAATGTGTTGATATTGCAAAGGCTGCAGCAAAATCAAATTCTACTGTGTTAATATATGGAGATACAGGAACAGGGAAAGAGGTATTTTCGAGGGCAATTCATAATGAAAGCAACAGAGCAAATAAGCCATTTATACCAATAAACTGTGCAGCCCTTCCAGAAGGACTTTTAGAAGGGATATTATTTGGCACAACAAAGGGTGGTTTTACTGGAGCCATAGACAGACCGGGGTTATTTGAACAGGCTGATGGAGGTACTCTGCTTTTAGATGAAATTAATTCTATGAGCATACTCCTTCAGGCAAAGCTATTAAGAGTACTGCAGGAAGGGGTTATACGCAGGGTTGGAGGTATAAAAGATATTCCAGTTGATGTAAGAATAATTGCAACAACAAATGAAGAGCCATATACAGCAATAAAAAATGGGACTATGAGAAAAGATTTGTACTATAGACTTAGTGTAATCAATATTAATATTCCCCCACTTAGAGAAAGAAAAGAGGATATACCGGAGTTTATAAAAACCTTTATAAAAACCTATAATGATGAATTTTCTAAAGATGTCTGGGATATTTCTAATGAGGTTTTGGATGCATTTTTAAGCTATAACTGGCCTGGCAATGTCAGGGAGATGAAAAATTATATTGAGGGTTCAATGAACATGGTTGATGGACATATATTAAAAGCCGAACACTTTACTCCTCAGGTACAAGAAACTTTATTTAAAAAGAATCTGTCAAGTGGTGTTTTTGATTTAGGATATGATTTTAAAACTTCAATTGATGAATATATTAATAATATAGAAAAAAAAATCATTGATGATGCACTAAGAAGCTCTGATGGTAATATCACAAAAGCAGCTAATACATTAAAAATAAAAAGACAAACACTGCAGTATAAAATTAAAAAATATGAAATAAAGTAAAACTGGGGTGATATGATGATAAAACCAAATGCACTCCAATTTGGCAGCACAATTGGAGTAGTTGCGCCATCAAGTCCTGTTTCAAAGAAAATAGCAGATGAAAGCAAAAAAGCTTTAGAAGAATTGAAATTTAAAGTAAAGATGGGCAGCTCCTGCTATGAAAGATATGG
>DHEX01000034.1 GCA_002400085.1 Clostridiaceae bacterium UBA4839
ACTTTGCGCTCTTCGGTCCAGCGATTGTTCTCGTCCTCAACGGCTTTTTTAATGCAGGCCTGGAATTTTTGATTTAGCTCATCCAGCTCATTTTTGCCATCCGAGCGCAGATCTACCAGCATACTACATTCCGAGGCAATAGAATTAACACTCATGCCGCCCTCCACGACGCCTACGCAGAACGTCGTCTTCGGTGAAAGCGGAGTGCGAATCTCAGAAATATTGTTAATCGCACGACCCATTGCGAAGATCGGGTTCACTAGACCAAAGGAACCATAGGAATGTCCGCCCGGGCCACGGAACGTGACACGATATCGAAGGCTTCCTGTGCCGCCGTATATAACCACGCTGCCGATTCCGTCAATCGAGATAAACCCGTCAACCTCTTTTGCGTGATTCTTGAAAAAGTTGCGTGTGCCCTTGAGATCGCCCAGGCCTTCCTCACATACATTGCTGCCGATAATGATGTCCCCTTTCGGTTTCAAGCCGCACTTTTTAATCGTACGCAGAATTGATAAAATTTCGGCTAGTCCACGCGTATCGTCACCGATCCCTGGGCAGGTGTAGCGCCCGTCTTTTTCGGTGATCTCGAGCGGAGTGTCCAAAGGAAATACTGTGTCCGTGTGCGCCGTGATGCACACCGTCGGACCTTCTCCCGTTCCCTTGATTCGAGTGAACACATTCCAGACATCATCTATCTCAGCACTGCAACCTTCGGCTTCCATCAGCTCTTTGAAGTACTTTGCCTTTTCCTCCTCATGGTTGCTGGGAGACGGAATTTTCACAAGTTTGAGCTGCTGCTCAAGCGTATGTTCGGCATCCTCTTTTACAAATGCGAATGCTTCCTGCATTTTCATGGAATCGTGCAGCTCTTTTACACTTTCTTCTATTGATAATGCCCCATTGGTTTTATTTATAGTTTTTTCTACTTTCTCTTTCATTGATAATACACCCCCTTGATTTTCTTTACAGTTTCTTTTCAAACCAGATAAGACGTCCTTGTACATTTCATCTTTGCAGGTACATTCAGGATTTCATGTCTTGTATCTTCTTTTGGTTTTCGGTCTGTGCTATAAAATGTCATTCTTCTTCATATATCAGAAGATTGGATAAATTGTCATAACCCAGCCGACAGTAATCAACGTGATGATGATTGCCGGAAGCCAGCTCATTTTTGCAATATCCTTAACGTCATAGTTGCCGACGCTCATCGCAAGCGGAACAGTAGGAGTTGCTAGCGGACTAAAGAATGCAGTCGTGCATGCGATAAAGCAAAGGACAATAGGTCCAATGGGGTTTGCGCCAAGCGACTTGCAGATCATGATATAAAGCGGCGTAAAAATCGCAACCACGCCATCGTTCAGCATGAACTGTGTGAGGATGAATGGCACAATAAAGATCAGCAGGCCTGCAAGATAATTATTATGTATTCCAGTGATCACGCCAGCGAGACTGTTTCCGATGACATCAGCTGCACCTGTCTCGGAAAGTGCAGAACCCATGCCCAGCGATCCAATAACCAAAAGAAGCATGGGAAGATTCATTGATTTGAAGATTTCCTCTTTCTTTAGGACACCAGATGCCGCGATGATCAGTGCGCCGATCATGGTGATTTCCCAGTTCGCAAGATGGAGCTTGGAAGAAAATAATAGCCCTAAGAGCACGAGGATAAATGTCACGGAGCCGATGACTTCGCGGACAGGATCTAGAGGTTTCGGTTCTTTGGCTGCCATGCCTGGCTGAACCTCATCGGCGGCCCCTTTGTCCGGGCAGAACTTTGGGATCAAAAAGATTGCCATAAGGATAATCGCGATCATGGTTGGCAGCTTTCCCTTCGTGATATCCATGATGGTCATATTATACTGAGTATAATTATAAGCCTTTAGGAAGCCATCGAAAAGTGCCATAAAACTTATGGAAGCAGAGAACGGCAGTGTACAGACGGTACCGATTGCGGTAATAGCGATCGGGAACATCATTTTTGATGGAGAAATTTTCATTTCTTTACAGACACCGTAGGCCAACGGATAAACAATGGAAAAGCAGACAACCGCACTTGGGATGAACTGTGCGAGCACACAGACTAGAATTACGTATCCCGCAAGCACTTTAGTGAAAGAACCATGGCTGATCCTGCAGATCCATGAGGACAGCTTTTTGGCCATCTGTGTGCGGTTAAGACCACCTGCGACGACAAACATCGATGCCATCAGAATGACAGTGGAATTGCCGAACACCCCAAGTGCCGTCTTGGCCTTCAGGCAGCCCGTCAGCACCATTGCCATCATGCTGGATAGTGCCAAAACGGCGATCGAAATCTTCTCGCCGCTAAACACAAAACTGATAAGGGTCAGAATAAAAATGATAATGCAAATTGTTAAGTGGTTCATATTGAACCCCTCCCTTCAGTTGTGACATAATTATTTTAGACGCCTTTTTTAGACATCTTTTTCTTTCACACTCATTTTATGCCGATTTTTGGAGAAGTCAAGAAATTTTTTATTGTTTTTATAAAGTAAATATTCAATTTTATTTTAATTAACATAAAGTTTGCCTAATTCTGTTTACCGCTGAAAACAGTTGTATTATTGTCAACATATAGTTCATATGCAAATTTATCCGATGGCTCCGATGGCTACCATCCGTAATCCTCCGCTTAACGCGGAGAATAACGGACGCTACGCCCCTGGATAAATGATTCAAGTGTGAATCTTTTAAATATTCTGGATAAAAATTTAACAAAAAAGTCAAAAAAACGGTTGCATTATTGCAAGAATGAACCTATAATTTAGTTAGATGAAAGAAATCCTTCATATTTATAAATTTACGCGTAAAAAAGAAATTTAAATTGCAAAAAATTGTTAATTGTATTGATTTTTCTGGATATTATTAATTTTATTAATAATGCAATAACAAAGGGGGATGTGTTTATTATGCTATTTAGAAAAGAAAGCGATTCAATTGGAGAAAAACAAGTTCCAAAGGATGCTTATTATGGTGTCCAAACCTTAAGAGCTGCTGAAAACTTTAATATTACAGGTTATAGGCTTCAACCTGAGTTTATTAAAAGCCTTGCTAAAATTAAAAAAGCAGCAGCAATAACAAATCATAAAGCAGGACTTCTGGATGAAAAAATAGCAAAAGCAATTGTTAAAGCTTGTGATGAAATAATTGAAGGTAAACTTCATGATGAGTTTATAACAGACCCTATTCAAGGCGGAGCAGGAACTTCTATGAATATGAATGCTAATGAAGTAATTGCAAATAGAGCCATTGAAATATTAGGTGGTGAAAAGGGGAATTATAAAATTGTACACCCCAATGATCATGTAAACATGGGTCAGTCAACCAATGATGTAATTCCAACTGCAGGAAAAATTACAGCTTATGAATTACTTAATAATACAATAGATGAGCTTGAGAAACTTCATGGTGCTTTATTGAAAAAATCAAAGGAATTTGATAATGTTATAAAAATGGGAAGAACCCAGCTTCAAGATGCTGTGCCTATAAGACTTGGACAGGAATTTGGTGCTTATGCAGAGGTAGTTGGAAGAGATGTAGTAAGACTTAAAAAGGCACAGGAAGAGATATTATCTGTAAATCTTGGTGGAACTGCAGTAGGAACAGGAATAAATGCAGATAGTGAATTTGAAAAAAATATTGTTCCAAATTTAGCAAAGATTACAGGAATCAATTTAAAACAGTGTGAAGATCTTGTTGATGGAACTCAAAACCTTGATGGATATGTAGTTGTGTCAGGCGCACTAAAAACTTGTGCAGTAAGTTTATCTAAAATATCAAATGATTTAAGATTATTATCTTCAGGTCCAAGAACTGGCTTTGGAGAAATAAATTTACCTCCAAAACAAAATGGTTCTTCTATAATGCCAGGAAAAATAAACCCAGTTATTCCTGAAGTTGTAAATCAGGTTGCCTTTAGTGTAATAGGCAATGATATGACAATTACAATGGCAGCAGAAGCAGGACAAATGGAGCTTAATGCTTTTGAACCAGTTTTGTTCTATAAATTGTTTGAATCAATTACTACTCTTGGGAATGCTGTTAATACATTAACAAAAAATTGTGTTGAAGGGATTACTGCAAATAGAGAAAGATGTAGAGATTTGGTGTATAATAGTGTAGGTATTGTTACTGCTATTTGCCCATATGTTGGATATAAGGAAGCTGCAAAAATTGCAAAAACAGCTATAAAAACAGGCGAACCAGTAAAGAAAGTAGCACTTGATGAGGGAGTACTTAGTGAAAAAGAATTAGATGTGCTTCTAAATCCTGTTGCCATGACTGAGCCTGGTATAGCAGGGAAACAACAACAATAGCAGGAAAACAAATTTATTACAAATAGAGGTGTATAAACATGGATTTAAGGGAAATATCATTAAAATTTCACAAGGATCATGAAGGCAAAATTGCACTTCAGCCGAAAGTGCCAGTAAAAACTAAAGAAGATTTAGCTATTGCTTACACCCCGGGTGTTGCAGAACCTTGTCTTGAAATCAAAAAAAATTATGATACAATATATGATTACACTGCAAAGGGAAATATGGTAGCAATTGTAACAAATGGGTCAGCAGTGCTTGGACTTGGAAACATTGGAGCAGGAGCAGGGCTTCCTGTTATGGAAGGTAAGGCTGTGCTTTTTAAGGCATTTGGAGGAGTTGATGCTTTTCCAATTTGTCTTGATACTTCAGATGTAGATAAGATAGTTGAGACAGTTAAACTTATGGAACCTACTTTTGGAGGAATAAATCTTGAGGACATAAAGGCTCCTGAATGTTTTGAAGTTGAAGAAAAGCTTAAGAAAGTATGCAATATACCAATATTCCATGATGATCAGCATGGAACAGCTGTTGTATCTACTGCATGTCTTATAAATGCACTTAAACTTATAGGAAAGAAGTTTGAAGATATAACTATTGTTATAAATGGAGCAGGAGCAGCTGGAACTGCTATAGCAAAACTTCTTATAAAGATGGGAACAAAGGATGTTATCCTTTGCGATACAAAGGGACCTATATACAAGGGCAGAACTGTAAGAATGAATAAGTATAAAGAGGAAATGGCAAACATTTCAAATAAAAACATGATAAAAGGAACTTTAGCTGATGCTTTAAAAGGAGCAGATGTATTCCTTGGAGTATCTGTTGCAAACTGTGTTACACCTGAAATGGTTAAATCAATGAACAAGGATGCCATAATTATGGCTATGGCAAATCCAAATCCTGAAATACTTCCATCAGTTGCAAAGGGAGCAGGGGCAAGAGTTGTTTGCACAGGACGTTCTGATTTTCCAAACCAAGTTAACAATGTAGTTGCTTTCCCAGGAATATTCAGAGGAGCTTTAGATGTAAGGGCAAGTGAAATAAATGATGAAATGAAAATAGCTGCTGCTTATGCTATTGCAAGTGTAGTTAAAGATGATGAATTAAATGAAGATTATGTAATGCCAAATGCATTTGACCTTAGAATTGCACCTGTAGTTGCAAGGGAAGTTGCAAGGGCTGCAATAAAAACTAAAGTTGCAAGAAGAAAAGATATGACTCCTGAAATGGTTGAGGAGCATACTAAAAAATTATTGAAATTAGAGTAATAGTTAAATAAAAATTAATAAACTGCTGCAAAATATATTATGTAATATTAATATTTTGCAGCAGTTTTTTTTATCTTTCATAATTTAGATTTAATCCACCGCGGGGATAAGAAACAAAGTTATTCTAAGGATTAAAATGCCAGACAGCTGTAGGGAACGGTCTTGACCGTTCCTCTGGGGGATGGCACGGAATCGTGGGGGCGGAACGGTCAAGACCGCTCCCTACCTATATTCATTCCATATATTTTTCTTATNNAATATTTTATGATATATTATATTAAACAAGTGCTTACTACATAAGCAAAAGTTGAGGAGATGCCATATGACAAACAGGGAAAAAGAAATATTGGAACTTATTAAGAAAAACCCTATGATTTCTCAAAAGGATTTGGCAGATATCTTAGGCATTACCCGTTCCTCCGTGGCAGTGCATATAACCAACTTACAAAAGAAAGGCTATATTTTAGGAAAGGGCTACATTGTAAAAGAAGGGGAATATGTTTCTATAGTTGGCGGAGCTAATGTTGATATTCAGGGATTTCCAAAAGAAAAATTCATATTAAAGGATTCCAATCCGGGATATGTAAAAACTTCTTTAGGAGGTGTAGGAAGAAATATCGGCGAAAATTTAGCAAGGCTTGGAGTTTATACAAAGCTAATAACCGTAATTGGTGATGATGCAAACGGGAATAATATACTTGAAAATGCAAGAAGTGTAGGGCTTGATATGGAACATTCAATGAAATTAAAAGGGGATTCAACATCCACATACCTTGCTCTATTAAATGAAAAAGGGGACATGGAAGCTGCTGTATCATCTATGGACATATTTGATAATATGACTGTAGACTTCATTGAAGGTAAAAAAGCTATAATAGAAAATTCCAAAGTTTGTGTTATCGATACGAATATACCACAGGATGTAATTAAATTTATAATTACAAATTTTAAAGGTGTGCCGTTTTTCTTAGATACAGTATCAACTTCAAAGGCCAGAAAGGTTAAAGATGTTATTGGATATTTTCATACAATAAAGCCAAATAAGTATGAAGCTGAACTTCTCTCTGGAATGGAAATTAATTCAAAGGATGATGTTAAAAAGGCTGCTGAAATTTTTTTAGATAAGGGAGTAAAGAGAGTTTTCATTACCCTTGGTGAAAAAGGTGTTTATTATAATGATGGTGTAAATGAAAACTTTATTAAAAATCCCAAAGTAAATATAGTAAGTGCAACAGGTGCTGGTGATGCATTTGATGCAGGGCTTGTATATTGCTATTTAAATGACTTTAATATAGAAAAAACTGCTTATTTTTCAATGGCCGCATCAATACTTACATTACTTCATGAAAATACAATAAATCCTAATATGTCAGAAGATAATATTAATAAACTTATAAAGGAGCTGAAATTATGTTAAATAAATATTTGGATATAAATCCTGAGGTTCAAAAGGCACTTAAAGATGAAAAACCTATTGTAGCTCTTGAGTCTACAATAATTTCTCATGGAATGCCTTATCCTAGAAATGTAGAAACAGCTTTAAATGTTGAAAACATAGTAAGAGAAAATGGTGCTGTTCCTGCAACCATTGCTATATTAGATGGAAAGCTTAAGGTAGGGGTTACAAGAGACGAAATTGAACATCTTGGTAATGGGAAAAATATTATAAAAACAAGCAGAAGGGATATCCCATATATTGTTGCAAAGGGACTTGACGGGGCTACTACTGTTGCTTCAACAATGATAATTGCAAATTTAGCAGGCATTAAAGTATTTGCAACAGGAGGAATTGGGGGAGTTCATAGAGGTGCACAGCAGACTTTTGATATATCTGCAGACCTTGAAGAGCTTGCACATACAAATGTAGCTGTAGTTTGTGCAGGAGCAAAGTCCATATTAGATTTGGGACTTACGCTTGAATATTTAGAAACAAAGGGTGTACCTGTAATAGGGTATGGTACTGATGAGCTTCCTGCGTTTTATACAAGAAAAAGCGGATTTAAAGTAGATTATAGAATTGATAATGTAGAAGAGCTTGCAAAGCTTGTAAGTGCAAAATGGCAGATTGGATTAGATGGCGGGCTTGTAATTGCAAACCCTGTTTTAGAAGAAGATCAAATGGACTATGAAACAATAAATAAAGCTATAGAAGAAGCAGTTAAGGAAGCAAATGAGAAAGGAATAAAAGGAAAGGAAACTACTCCATTCCTTCTTTCCAAGATAAAGGATATAACAGGCGGAGACAGCCTTGAAACTAATATTAAGCTTGTTTATAATAATGCAAAATTAGCTTCTAAGCTTGCAGTAGAGCTTGCTAAATAATTTAAAAGCAGAAATTGACAGTGCTGGCTGAGTTTGCTTAATAATTAGCCAAAGGTTCACAACTTAAAACATTAGTTGTGAACTTTTTGTTTTAAAATTATAATAAGGGTTGGGATAAATTTAAATCAAGCGGAGGTATAGTGATGAAGGAAGCAGTTATATTTGATATGGATGGAGTTATTATTGACAGCGAACCTTTTTATTATGAAATTGAAAAGGATATTAATAAGGAATTAGGTATAGATGTTTCAA
>DHEX01000138.1 GCA_002400085.1 Clostridiaceae bacterium UBA4839
TAAATTTTCAGGGTAGGGAGCGGTCTTGCCCGTTCCGCCCCCCATGATTCCGTGCATCACCCAGAGGAACGGTCAAGACCGTTCCCTACAACATCTTTGCAAAGGTCAAAGTGAATGGAATATATTTTTCTTATCGCAGCGGTGAGTTACATCTAAATTGCGAATTAATGGAGTAACACGAATGGCAGGTTCAAATAAAAAATACTGCCAGTAAATTTACATACTGGCAATATCAAATTCGATGGCTACCATCCGTAATATCCAACGGTTGCTACAGCTCTGTATTGGTTCTTCTAAGAATCACCTTACTTATCTATTTTGTATTGACTAACGCGTCCTATAATGTCTGGAGTAGTTTTAATTCTTATATATATGCCGTTTTCCCTATATTCCTCTTTTTCAACACAATTATTATCATGTAAGTAAGATAAGATGTTACCCTTTTCATAAGGAACCAGCAGCTCTTCAGTAATAAAGTTTCCAAAAAGTTTGCTGTCAATAGCTTTTAACAGTTCATCAATGTTATATCCATTTAAAGCTGATATTTCTATTATGTTGTTGAATTTGCTTCTGATAATATCAATATTTTCAGCTGGTGCTTTGTCTACCTTATTAACTGCAATAATTAACTTCTTATCACCTGCACCTATTTCATTTAAAACACTATTTACAGTTTCCATTTGAGCAATTGCATTTTCATTTGATCCATCAACTACATGAACAATAAGGTCGCTTAATGCTACCTCTTCTAATGTCGATTTAAATGCTTCAACAAGTTCATGAGGAAGCTTCCTAATAAAGCCTACAGTATCAGTTAATAATGCCTCTTTACCTGATGGGAGACTAACTAATCTTGTAGTTGGATCTAAAGTTGCAAATAATATATCCGACTCAAGTACTTTTTCTTTATCTGTTCCCCAATATTCACACATTTTATTCCTTAATGTAGATTTACCTGCATTAGTATAACCTGCTAAAGTTACCACAGGTATTTCATTGGAAACCCTTCTCTTTCGCTGAAGTTCTCTAGTTTTTTTAATATTTTTAAGTTCCTCTTCAAGGTCATATATCCTTTTTTTAATTGTTCTTTTGTCAGTTTCAAGTTTTTGTTCACCAGGACCTCTTGTACCTATACCGCCACCCGTTCTTGACATATTTTCGCCCATGCCTATAATCCTTGGAAGTCTATACTTTAACTGTGCAAGCTCAACCTGTATTTTCCCTTCGCTGGATTTAGCTCTTTGAGCAAAAATATCTAAAATAAGTGTAGTCCTATCAATAACTTTGCAGTTAAAAATTTCTTCTAAGTTTCTTTGCTGAATACCACTTAATTCATCATCAAAAACAACAGTATCAGCTGAAATATTTTGAACAAGATGCGAAATTTCCTCGGCTTTTCCTCTGCCTATATAATATGCTGCATCAACTTTATTTTTATTTTGCATTGCCTTATCTACAACATTTCCTCCTGCAGTTGTAACAAGCTCTTCAAGTTCAAGTAAAGACTCCTCTGCACTATACATATCATTTCTCAAGCCACCAACTAAAATTGTTCTTTCATTTTGTTTATCTTCATTTTCATATATATAATCAGAAACTGTCTTTTCGATATTTTCAACTACATTCATAAAATTATAATCATCTATTTTAGATGCATCTATTGGACCATCTATTACTATATCGTCAGTTAATCTTCCATTATCTGCTTTAATATATCCAATGCTTATTTGAGCAGGCTTTTCATCTATAACCTCTATAGCTGCTAAAAGATCAAATTTTAAATTTGTTAGAGCAGTTTTATCAAGAGATGACAAACATGATGAACAGTTAGGGTGAGTATGAATGCATCTTATGCCGCAAAGCCCATATGCACTTCTTTTTTCGTTCATTCCTTTTAGTAAAACTGTTTTATCATCACCAATTGTAATGTCTAAAATAACCCCATGCCTGTTTATATATAGAGAAATTTCTTTTCCAATTTTCCCTGATATACTGCAGACCGTATTCATAACTTCTTCATCTATAAGCTTATTTTTATCATATTGTTTGTTTATAAGCTCATTTAGTTCATCAATATATACTTTTCTTATCCCTAATGAATTACCCTTTATCATATTTTCACCTCTACCCAAATTATACATCAATAAAAAGCATCATAAAAGAATCTTCTATTATAATCTATAATTTGTAATTTAAAATCATTAATGAACAAATTACAGCAGAGATAAGGAAAATATATGGAATGAACATAGAGTGAGCATTTAGATGTTCTTAGGATTAAAATAGAATTGTAGGGAGCGCTCTTGACCGTTCCGCCCCCGCGATTCCGTGCATTCCTTGCAGCGGTGGATTAAATCTAAATTATAAATTGAAAAATTATAATTTCCTGAAGTGTATCTAAATTCTTGTAAAATTATGATATTTTTTATATAATAATAATTATTATATAAAAAGCATGGGAGGAAAGATATGGAAAACAAAAAAGAAAATGTACTTATTTCTGCCGAAGAAATTGCTAAAAAGGTTAGTGAGGTTGCTGCTTCAATATCAAATGACTATAAAGATAAAAAGTTATACATACTTTCATTGTTAAGAGGAAGCTTTATTTATACAGCTGATTTAGTAAGAAAAATTGATATACCTGTTAAAATAGGATTTATGGCTACTTCAAGTTATGGTGATAACGAAAAATCAAGCGGAAAAGTAAAAATAGTCCAGGATATAGCTGATAATCTCAGTGGATTTGATGTTTTAGTTGTAGATGACATAATTGATTCCGGCACCACAATGAAATTCGTTATGGAGCATGTTAAAAAGTTCAATCCCTCCTCAGTAAAATCCTGTGTATTACTTGATAAGCCTGAAAGAAGAGCTATAGATATTGAACCGGATTACAAATGTTTTACTATTGATGATGTATTTGTAGTAGGTTATGGGTTAAACTATGGTGATTACTACAGAAATAAACCATATATATTTAATTGGGAATAATATAAAAATAAAAACATTGTATAAGAAAATTAATTCCTGTACAATGTTTTTATTTTTTTTCTTCTTTAAAGTCAGCATAAGTATCAGGAACTTTCCCAACAATTATACTTTCTGCAATTGGTATGCTTGATGTCATTGACACATAATTCCTTGAGAGAGGGACAATTACTATTATGTTAGAAGTAATATCAAGATATACTATATGCCTTGTTTGATTTATCCCAGCTTCTTGAAATTCAGAGCGATAAGTAGTTGTTACTGAACCCATGGGCTGCATTTTAAAAGTAATTTTAGGCCCATAATATGCAAGTAAATCGTTTTTCAGCAGCGCCCCAAGAGGTATTTTTGCTTCAGCACTTTCTATATCCTCTATCTTTTGCTGTACAGAAAGAGCTATTTCAGAACCAATTCTATTTAGCTCAACAGTATTAGCTTGAATCATGACAATATTTCCATCATTATCTATTTTTACATTCATTACGTCATCATAAGTAATTTTATTAGCAAATTCAGTTCTTACAGTTTCATTAATAGTTCTCGCAGCAATAATCCTCGCCTCTGAATCACAATATGCCATAATTAATGGCTTTAAATCCTTATCTACTTTATAAAACGGAAAAATTATAAGAAATAAAATAAAAAAAATAACTATGTACTTTTTCATTTTATTTCTTTTAAAGTTGTTCATAAAAACTCCCCCATATTATAATATGCAGCAAAAATGTTTTGGATACAAAAAAAAGAACCTTTATGGCTCTTTTTATAAAATAATTAGTAAGCTAAAAAGCAAAGCTCTATGCAACTGTTCCCCCATCAGCATCTTCAATATCATCAATGCTAATTTGTCTTGTATGCTTTGTATGATTCCATTCCTTGTTGTTTTTATCTATAATCCCCTGTATAGTTATTGGCATCCAAGTCAATGTATATAAACCATATAACATATACCATAAGAATATTTTAAATGCTTTTTCTCCTGAAAATAATAATAGAACTAAACCAAATAGTACGAAATACAATAATTTCATGCCTATATTTATTGTTAAAGGAACACTTTCCCCTAGAAAAATATTAAATGTGAATAAATTTACTGAATATAATATAAAAAACCCAAACATCGGTTTTGATAGTTTATTTTCCATAACCATTACATAGGGTATAAATAAAAATTGCAGCATATTGAATAAACTGTACAATATCGGTATTGATAAACTGTTTAATATAAAAATATCAGAATTTCTTTGAAAATTTATTCTCATAAAGCTTAGTATTATAGATATGCCAGAAAAAAGTGCTATAAAAGGCTGTATTGTATAAATAGCACAATCAAAAGCAATAATGTTTTTTTCCGTAAATGCTTTTTTCATAAGTTTATTAAAATATCTTGAGGCCACATCTGCAAAGCCCTGCATCCACCTTTTTCTCTGAATCCAAGATTGTTTAAGGGTAAGAGGCTTTTCATCATATACACAGGCATCATGTACCCACCCTACTTTATATCCATTCATAATCAATTTACATGTAAACTCTAAATCTTCAGTAAGGCACGTAGAACCCCAGCCAATTTTTTTAAGCACATCAGTATCCACACAAAATCCCGTACCTCCTATTTGACTGGATAAATTTAAATTTGCCCTGGATAATTGAAATAATCTGTTTGAACTCCAAAATGCAATGGAATAACATTCACTTATCCATGAGTCATGAGGATTTTTACTATCTATAAATGCTTGAACAACTTTATATCCTTCTTTTAATTTATTATTCATTTCATTTAAAAAGTTTTTTGAAACAATGTTATCAGCATCAAAAACAGCAATAGAGTCATATTTTTTCCCCATTTCAAATATATTTTTAAACATCCAATCAAGAGCATACCCTTTTCCACGCTCATTGAGATTGTGCCTTTCAAAAACTATGGCATCATGCTTTCTTGCTATTTCAGCTGTTTTATCAATACAATTGTCTGCAATTACATAAATATCATATAACTGCCTTGGGTAATCAAGTGCCTTTAGACTTTCTATTATTTGTGCTATAACTATTTCCTCGTTATGAGCTGCAATTAATAAGGCAAAAGATTTCTCTGGACTGCTTTTCTTGCTTTTTTGCCTTTTCTTATACAGCCCAAACATGGCTAATATACCATAATATAATGAAATCAAATAGAGAAATACTTGAAAAACAATAGTAAGCTTTAATATAAAGTTGCTCATACCGCTTCCTCCATATATAACGCAAAAATTACTTTGGCTAACCTTATCATTAACAAAAAACTATTTCTTTATTCTCTATTAGCATTACCTTCATAATGCTCACATAATCTGTAAAAGAACTTATATCAAGCTTAGTTTATTCTAATTTTTCTATTAAAATAAACTGAAAATTTAAACCTTATTTTTATAAGTTACAAAAATTTAAAAAAGTAGCTCATGAAAAAAATAGATGTTATAATATACTATAAGTCTGTCGATACTGTATAATGTTTAACTCTTTGAGGAGGTAAAAAATGGATAAAGATAATAAATCAAGTAAAAATAAAGTATCCAAAAAAAAGAAAAAGCGGAATGCAAAAAAAGTCTTAACTAATATTCTTATTGTTTTGCTAGTTATTATTGCTGCTGGTGTGGGCTTTGTTCTTGCTACAATAAAATCAGCTCCAACAATTGATACAAATATAATAGGCAACTTAACACAAAGCAGTAAAATTACTGACAGAGATGGAAAAGTTATAGATTCACTAATGGATATAGAGGCTGGATATAGAACTATAGTTCCTTTAAAGCAAATACCAAAGCACGTTCAAGATGCCTTTATTTCAATTGAAGATGAAAGGTTTGAACAGCATCATGGTATAGATATAAAAAGAATCTTTGGTGCAATCTGGCATGATGTTAGGACTTTATCTCTTGATCAAGGTGCTTCTACAATAACTCAACAGTTAATAAAGAACTATGCACTTTCCTCTGAGAAAAAATTTACAAGAAAAATTCAAGAAATGTATTTAGCTATTCAGCTTGAAAAAGTATTAAGTAAAAATGAAATTCTTGAAGCTTATTTAAACACTATTCACCTTGCAGATAATACCTATGGTGTACAGGCGGCTTCAATGCATTACTTTGGTAAGGACGTTAGCAAAATATCAATAGCTCAAGGTGCAGTTTTAGCCGCTATAACCCAGTATCCTGCAAAATATAATCCCTATTCCCCTGAAAATTTAAAGAATCCAGAAAAACTTTTAAATAGGCAAAAAATAGTTTTAGAAAAAATGTATGAGCTTGGGAAAATAAATAAGCAGCAATATGATGAGGCATGTAATGAAAAAATTGTTTTTACTAAAGCACAATCTACAAGTCAAACTGCTTATCAGTGGTTCATTGAACCTGCTGAGAAACAGGTAGCCAAAGATTTTGCAGCAAAATATGGCATATCCACATCCGAAGCTCAGCAAAAATTAAGAACTGGTGGATATACAATTCATCTTACTTTGGATCAAGATATTCAAAAAAAAGCTGAAGAAGCCATAAATGATGATAAAAAGTATCCAAAAATTAAAGATTCAAATATGCGTACTTGGGCTTCTAATGCAAATGATCCTAAATTAATACAGCCTCAGGCATCAGCAGCCTTATTAGATCCTAAAACAGGTGAAGTTTTGGCTTTGGTTGGTGGTAGAGGAAAACATCCACTTCTTTCATACAATAGAGCTACTGATATTCCAAGGCAGCCGGGTTCTTCAATAAAGCCAATTTCAGTTTATGCTCCTGGAATTGAAACAAAAACTATTACACCAGCTACAATTATTGATGACTCACCAATGCCTGATGATTTTGTAGCAAAAAATAATGGCTGGAATCCTCAGAACTATGATGGAAAGTTTTCAGGAAATGTAACTGTAAGGGAAGCAATTAGACGATCTATTAACATTCCTGCAGTTAAAGTTGAATTGATGCTTGGCGCAAATACAAGTATAGATTTTTTAAAAAATAAATTTCATATTTCAACCATTGTAACTTCAGGCAGCACAAATGATAAAAATGCTCCTGCCCTTGCTTTAGGAGGTCTTTCAAAGGGTACAACTCCCCTTGAAATGGCAGCAGCTTATGGCGTATTTGTAAATGGCGGTGTGTATTCAGAACCTTACTTTTATACAGAAGTAACGGATAGCAAAGGTAACGTAATCTTAGAAAAAAAGCCTAATCAGCAAAGAGTTTTATCACAAAAAACAGCTTATATAATGTGTGATATGCTTAAAACTGTTATTCAAAGCGGTACTGGAACCATGGCAAAGCTTGGTCCAATGCCTGCTGGTGGAAAAACTGGAACATCAGAATCCCATACTAATGGGTGGTTTGCAGGAATTACTCCTTATTATTCATGCGTTGTTTGGATGGGACATGACAGCAATCAATACCCTATTACTAATAGGTATTGGAAAGACGAAAATGGTAAGGGCCATCCAGCTACAGCTAATCTTGATCTTGTAGGAGGTACCTGTGCCCCTATATGGAAAGAAATTATGCTTAAGGCACATGAGGGTCTCCCTGTTAAGGACTTTACAAGACCTTCTGATATAGTAACTGTTAAAATTTGTCCTGCGTCTGGGAAGGTTGCAACGGATAAATGTCCAAATGCATATAACGAGATATTTATACCGGGAACTGAACCTGTTGCAATGTGTGACATACATTCTATATCTACTGAACCTGCTGAAAAAGAAAAACCAGACAAAGGAAATGAAGAGGCGCCTGAAGAGGGAAAACAAAATAATGCAACACCTTAAAAAAGTAGGAGAAATTTTAATTTCTCCTACTTTTTAGTTCTTGGTTTAGAAACTAAAGCCATTATATATCCGAAAAATATAGCAGCTGATACCCCTGCTGCAGTTGCCTTTAACCCTCCTGTAAATGCACCAATCAGCCCATATTTCTCAACATCCTTTATGGCACCCTTTGCAAGTGCATATCCAAATCCAGGAAGCGGTACACTTGCTCCTGCTTTCCCATATTTATAAATAGGCTCATATATACCTAGGGCGCCTAAAATAACACCTGCAGTTACAAATGAAACAAGAATCCTTGCAGGAGTCAGCTTTGTTTTATCCATTAGAATTTGACCAATAAGGCACATTGTTCCGCCTACTATAAAAGCCCTAATATAATCCATTTTATCACCCCATTTCTATAGTAACTGCATGTGCAATTCCAGGTATAGATTCTCCTTGAAGTGAGCTTGTTGGACTTAATAAAGCACCTGTAGATACTAAAAGAACTCTTCCTAAATTTTTCTTAACAAGCTGATCATATATATATCCACAAAAAGTTATAGCTGAACATCCACATCCGCTTCCTCCTGCATTCACATCTATCTGCTTTTCAGTATCATATACCTCTATCCCGCAATCCGTATATTTTGAACCCATATCATATCCTTCTTTTGCCACAACATCTTTTATAAGCTCACCTCCTAATTCCCCTAAATCTCCTGTAGCAATAAGGTCATAATCTTTAGGTGAAAGTCCAGTATCTTTAAAGTGCCTTAAAATGGTATCTGCTGCTGCAGGTACCATAGCAGCTCCCATATTATTTGCATCCTTTACTCCAAAGTCCATAACTCTGCCCGTAGTAACAAATTTTACATAAGGCCCATTCCCATTTTTAGCTAAAACTGCAGCTCCAGATCCTGTAACTGTCCACTGTGCCGTTGGAGGCCTTTGAGTACCATACTCCAGTGGAAAACGATATTGCCTCTCTGCTGAGCAAAAATGGCTTGATGTTGTTGCAACAGCATAATCAGCATATCCCCCATCAATTACCATTGATGCCATACTTAACGACTCAGTCATCGTTGAGCAGGCACCGTAAAGCCCAAAAAAAGGTATCTTAAGCTCTCTTGCTGAAAAACTTGAGGATATTATTTGATTTAACAAATCCCCAGCAAATAAATAATCTATTTTATCTGGTGTTAAGTTTGCTTTTGAAAGTGAGAGCAGCACTGTTTCTCTTGACAACTTACTTTCTGCTTTCTCCCAAGATTCCTCGCCAAACAAATCATCTTTTAAAACCATGTCATAATAGTCTCTAAGCGGCCCTTCTCCTTCCTTTATACCTGCAATGGATGCTGTAGATATAATGGATGGTGGATTATTAAATTTTACTGTCTGCTGCCCAAGCTTTTTTTCCGCCATAAAATCACCTCATTAAAAAATAATAAATTAAACCAACTATTACTGATGATGATACTCCATATACTAAAACTGGTCCTGCAATTACAAACATCTTCCCTCCAATTCCAAAAACATAACCTTCATTTTTAAATTCCATAGCTGGAGCCACTATGGAATTTGCAAATCCAGTTATTGGAACTACCGTTCCTGCTCCTGCATACTTTGCAATATCATCATAAACACCTATCCCTGTTAAAAAAGCACCTAAAAACACCATTATAGCAGCAACATAATATCCTATGTCATCATTAGATACGCCGTAGGAAAGAAATAAATTCATAAAGAATTGTCCAACATCACATATTAAGCCTCCTATGACAAAAGCAAGTATACAATCTTTTAATAATGTAGATTCTGGGTTCTTTTCATTCACCATTTTGCTAAAATCATTAGATATGTTTTTTTCTGCTTTTTTCTCCATAAAATCACCTGCTATCTTCTATATTTGTTTTATTCCCCCTTATCATAGAAGGGAAATCAATCAATACTTTGTCATAATCAAACCTTAAGTATTTATCTTCCTTTTGCTTGGCCTTTGATACTTCATACTTTTTATTATTGTTATACATAATTCCTCCTCCATTACCTTCCTGCCTATCGAGAGCTAAATCTATCTTATTTTTTTAACTGCCCTGCACTACCACTCTTTTTTATTCTCCCTCTAAAAAAATTTTTAATGCAAAAAAAATCCACGATTAAATCATGGATTTTCTTAAATAATCTAATACTTTTTTTTCAATTCTGGATACTTGAACTTGGGATATACCAAGTTTTTCTGCCACCTGACTCTGGGTTAAATCTTTAAAATATCTTAATATAATTACCTGTCTTGCTCTAGGCTCTAATTTTCCTATAAGCTCTTTTAATGCTACCATATCTATAAGATCTACATCATTATCCTTTATCTCACTTATTTTATCAATAAGAAGTATAGGTGCGCCATCATCCTGATGTATTGTATCATAAAGATATTCTGGTGTACACATACTTTCAAGGCTCATAACCACATCTTCAGATGCAATTGAAAGCTCAGAGGCAATTTCTTCTATTGTTGGATCCCGTCCAAACTGCTTTGTAAGCTTTTCTTTTGTGATTCTAACTTTGCTTGCAATTTCTTTCATATTTCTACTGACTTTGATAGGACCATCGTCCCTTAAAAATCTTTTTATTTCCCCTATAATCATAGGTACTGCATAGGTGGAAAACTTTACTCCAAAATTCTTATCAAAATTTCTTACTGCTTTTATAAGCCCTATGCATCCTACCTGGAATAAATCTTCATATTCATATCCTCTTCCAAGAAATTTTTTAACTATAGAAGACACCAATCCAATATTTAATTTAACAACTTCATCCTGAGCATCTTTATCTCCATTTTGACTTTTACTTATAAGTTCCATCATTTCTTCATAATCTTTAAAGCTTCGTTCACTGGATCCATTATTCATAATTATTCCCCCAGCTAAATGGATTTAAACTCTTTAACCATTGTTACCCTGGTGCCTATATTAGGTGTTGATTCCACCTTAAGACTATCCATAAAAGTCTCCATTACAGTAAATCCCATTCCTGATCTTTCAAGTTCAGGCCTTGAAGTATATAAAGGCTGCATTGCAAGCTCAATATCCTCTATACCCTTACCTTCATCAGAAACAACTACTGTAAGTTTTTTCCCTTCAATTTTACATTCAATTGTAATAACCCCAACTTCACCCTCATAACCATGAATTATAGAATTCGTTACTGCTTCTGAAACTGCGGTCTTAACATCAGCTATTTCTTCAATAGTAGGATCAAGCTGAGCTGCAAAAGCTGCAACCACAACCCTTGCAAAGGATTCATTTTCAGACTTGCTTGGAAACTCAAGTTTCATTTCATTTTCAAACATATATCATCCCCCCTTATATGCTGGAAACAGCTTTTGATAAATCATCATATTCATCGATGATTTTAAAAAGGCCCGCTATTTCAAAAACTTTTTTTATTTTAGGTGATAACCCAATTACAACTACTTTCCCACCATATTGTATTATTTTTTTATACCTTCCTATTACTACCCCTATACCTGAACTGTCCATAAAGTTTACTTCAGCAAAGTCAAATATTAAATTTTTAGCGCCTAATTCCTCTATTTTATTGTCTATTTTTATCCTGACAATTTCTGATGAATGATGGTCTAATTCACCTGACATTTTTACTACCAAAGCTTTCCCTATGTCATCAAATTTTAAAATCATCAACATTCCCCCCAATACATTAGTTATGTAGTATATTCTATAAATTACATAATATTCCTCCCATTATTTGCAAATTTTTTTATTATTCTTTTTTTATTATTTCCATTTATTCTATTCTTATACATCAAGTTCTTCTTAGCTTCAGATGGAATTTGCTTAAAAGGAAATACTTACTCCATCTGAAGCTTAGAAGAACTTATCCATATCGGACAAATTAAATAAAGTGAACTTAGAGGGCCTTATTAGCTTTATATTGCTTTTATTAATGTAAGAATTCCAAATGTAATAAATATTCCTGCAGTTATCCATTTTACAACCCTTTTAGGTATATATTTAAGTAGCATTGCTCCTCCAACTACTCCAATTCCATCTGCTATAAACATTCCTAAAACTGCTCCCAAAAATACGGGAATAGGACTTTTATATTGAGCAGCCATAGTTATTGCCATTAGCTGCGTCTTATCGCCAAGTTCTCCTACAAAAAATGTTGAAGCTACAGTAATAATTGGTCCATACTTGCAGGACTTTTTATTTGTTCCATCTACTTCATCGCTTTCATCATCTTTACTAAATATTGTCCAAAATCCAAAGATTAGAAATGAAGCAGCAGCTATAAGCTGTATATAATTCATTGGTATAGCACTGCTAAGGTAGTTTCCAAATAAAACAGCAAGAGCATTTAAAAGTATAATAGCAGATGTTATACCAATCAAAACCTCTTTAACCTTATATTTGCTTGCAAAAGCAACAGATAAAAGTTGAGTTTTATCACCCATTTCTGCCAACAATACAAATAAAAATGCTTTTAAAAAAATAGACATATTAATACCCCCTACATAATAATTTTGGTTTTTCATCAAGTGATTCTTAGACTTAGGTGGAGTTCGCTTATGAGGAATACCCCTAGTCTAAGAAGAACTTATCCAGGGGCGTAGCATCCGTTATCCCACACATCCCCATTTTCTTTTATAAAAAAAGACCTTTAACACAATTTAAATTGTGTTAAAGGTCTCACATCTTAAAATAAAGCCAGGTCTAAAGACCAGTATGTTGACTTTATCACCCAAATGGGCTGCTACTCCCCTTCAACTATAAAAATTTAATATATAATCAACAATAATGATATATTATCATTTAGTTATATGCTTGTCAATATTTACAAATATCCCCTCAATTACAGCATGCGTCCTAAAAATTTCAATTTGCAGCCTTGCTATAAACTTTGTTAAATGATAAAATCACTATAACCATTATAAAAAATATATTATTGAAGGGGGCATATGGCATGGAAATGTGGGTTAAAGAAATGCAGATTGAAGATGCTGCAATGACATACAAGGTAAATCAGACTTTAGTACGAAAAAAAACAAAATACCAAGATCTTGCTATTGTTGATACAGAATCTTTAGGAAGAATGTTATTACTTGATGGAATTGTACAAACAACAACTAAGGATGAATATGTATATCATGAAATGATAGTCCACATTCCACTTTTTACCCATCCAAATCCTAAAAAGGTTTTAGTAGTAGGCGGTGGGGATGGAGGTGCAATAAGAGAAATATTACGCCATAAATCAGTTGAAAAAGCTGTTCTATGCGAAATAGATCAGGACGTTATAACTGAATGTAAAAAATATCTTCCTGAGATAAGCTGTTCTCTTGATGATCCAAGATGTGAAATAGTTATAGGTGATGGAATAAAATACGTTAAAGAACATAAAAACGAATTCGATGTTATTATAGTTGATTCCACAGATCCTTTGAATGCTGCAGAAGGATTATTTGGCGGAAATTTCTATAACGACGTTTATGACAGTTTAAAAGAAGATGGAATATTTGTTGCTCAAACTGAAAGCCCTTTTTATCTTCCTGATGTAGTAAAAAGAGTCTTCAGTGATGTTCGTAAAATCTTCCCAATTACTAAGCTTTTCATGGCAGGAATTCCTACCTATCCAGGTGGTTACTGGAGCTTTACTGTGGGCTCTAAAAAATATGATCCACAAAATGTAGATACTTCAAAAATTCCTGAAATGCCGATGAAATACTATACCAAAGATCTTCACAAGGCATGTTTTGTACTTCCTCAGTATATTAAAGATATAATAGGCGAAAAGTAGTTTTTAAGCCTAATGGAACTGCCCCAAGGAACTGCTTCCTATTAAGTAAACAGATAAAAAATACAAAAACAGCGGAGATAAAAGAAAAATATATGTAATGAACATAGAATGAGCAAGTAGAAGATCAATGGTGGAAAATGTAGGGAGCGATCTTGACCGTTCCGCCCTCCTAAATTCTGATCATCATGCGGAGGAACGGTCAAGACCGTTTTCCCTACAGCTTGTCTGGCACTTTTCACCTTAGAGTATTAAAGTGAATGGGGAAAAACTATTTTGCACCAGTCTCATTTTTTACTTCTATCATGTTTACATTATCATCTTTAAAATATTTTGTCTTTGATGCTAAAAATGTAACCAAAAAGGCTGCAAAAAGCCTTGAAAAAAGTATAAGCCATCCGTTAGCTCCTATCTCAGTAAATAAAAGCGTATCCTCAAAAATTGCATGGCAGGATGCAAGAAAAATTATTACAAGATTAACTTCTCTTTTTTTCATGTTTCCCTCATTTACAGAATCAATAATAATTCCTGCACCATATAAAAGGCCAAAAAACAATCCCGAAAGAAGCGGTATTATCGAATATTTCGATGTCCCTAAAAATCTTGTCAAAGGTTTTAAAAAATTAGCTATCTTTTCTAACATATTCAAATCTTTAATGATTTCTATTGCAATCATAAGCGGGACAACAATTTTCACAACTGTCCACATAGAAGATAAACTTCCTAATAAAGCTTCTTTTAAAATTGCAATTATACTCATATAAACACCTCTAAATTATGATATTTAATATAATTCCAGATAATATAGCAAGTGTTTGTCTTAAAACTATTATCATCCATGCTGATACTCCAACTTTTTTGCATATTGCAGTCTCAAGAAAGAGACTGTGAGAAAAGCACAGCATAACAGATATAATAGTTATCTCCTTAGCAGTAAGTTCTAGTGCAGAAAGAGCACCAATAGCTGCATATAAATTTATCATATTCCCCATAACAAATGGGACTGCAGCTTCCCCCGGAAGACCTACTATATGCATAATAGGTTTAAAAAAATCAGCAATATATCTCATTATAGGGGTATACTTTAAAAAAGTTACTAAGAAGTAAACAGGAATTAAAACTTTACCAATATATACTATAGTTTTTGCACCCTTATTAATACCTCTTTTAAATGTGTTCTCTGTAATTGACACTTTTCCACCCCCATTTGTAATTATAACATTTTTAACCAGCTATATCGATAATTATGTATTAAAATTTATCTTTAGAAGACTCATTGATGAGTTTTATTGATATAATATAGTAAAATAAATATTTTAGGAGAGGATAAAATGAAATGCCCTTATTGTGGTAATGATGTAGATATTAATGATGAAACATGCCCTTACTGCTTTAAAAAAATTGATACGGAAGAAAATCATAATTTAAGAATACAGATGCTTAAAGAAAAATATATGGAAAAGCCAAAACCAACAAAAAATAAAAATTCGGGATCAAATAAACTTTTAATCCCTGTAGGAATTTTAGGGCTCGCAGCATCCTTTATAAAAATCTTTAATGGGAGTTCATCCTTTTTTGATTTATTTATGCTAATCCTTTCTTTTTCCCTTATAATTGGGGGCATTAAAAATAAAAGAAGAAAAGGCTGATACATCAGCCTAATTACACCACTTTTTAATTGCTTCATATTCTTCATCAGTTATTTTAAAATAATCTTTTAGAATATTATCTATATTATCTTTAAAATTATCCTTTTTGCTTATAACTTCATCCTCCACTTCCTTTATTAAATTTGGTATTTTAAGCTTCATAATTTTGTTAGGATAGTATTCATATAAATTGTCTCCAAGTTTTTTTGCCATAGATTTTATATAAAACTCATATATTCTGCTGTTTAAAATGCCTAGCAGATATTCATAACTTATCATTCCCTGAAACATATCCTTAATTCTAATTCCATACACATCTGCACTAAAATAGCTTCCTTCATCCAATGCAAATCTGTTAGATGATGCTTTAAAAGGATATACTATTTTTTTATTTTCAAAGAGTCTTTTATCCCTTCCCCATTGAATTTCATACCATTTTCTTAATCCTTTTTTACACTCACGCCTTAATTTAAGCTTTTCTTTGAAATTTTCAATATGCTTTAGTGCATTCTTATAATTTTCAATATTCAATAAATCATTTGTATATATAAGTACATCACTTGAAGGTTCTATATAAAAGGGTTTTATATCTTTATTTTTAATCCAAGGCTTTAATATGCCCTTTTCAATTAAAAGCTCGTCAGCTGTATTATTATCCATGACAAAGGCACTATCACAGCCCGTTATAACCCCTTGAAAGCTGTCACATAATATATTAAGCTCCACACCTTTAATTTTATTTAAAACATTTTCCTCAATAGTGCTTAGAAAAATCCATCCGTCATCCTTTAAGCTATCACTTTTTACATTTAAACAGCTTACATACTTATTCTCCCCTAGTTTTATATCTTCAAATACTTTACTTCCCTTATCCTTTGCTGATATATTGAGTTTATAGTAATTTATACTGTTTGAAGGCTTTTGTTTTATAACAGTTAAAATTATATTATCTATTCCTACTCCTTTAATTACCCTTACCCCATAAAAATCAATTATCTTATCTATAAAGTTTTTGCTTAAAAAATTCCTGATGCCTTTCCCATTTAATGCCTCTAACATATATCTTGATGTAAAAAATTGCAGTATCCCGCCTTCATAAAGAGAGTTTACAGATTTTTTAATAAAGCAATAAGAAATATCTCCCTTATCCCTAAAAACATCATCATACTTGCTGGAAAGTTTTCTTCTATAATCTTCACTTAAAACCTTATGCCCCATATATGGCGGATTCCCAATTATAATATCAAATCCAGTATTTTCGCTTAATAAAAAGTCTTTTTCTAATATATTATCAGATAATACCCCAGATCTTTCATAAAGTTCAATTTTAGTAATAAGAACTGCTGTATTATCTGTATCAAATCCAAATATATTATTGTTTATTATATGCTGCTCTGGGTTTTCAAGTTTAAGCTCCTTTGCCATTTCTATAAGTTTTTCATAAATGCATATTAAAAAATACCCGCCTCCACAGCATGGGTCTAAAATTTTTATATATATATTTTGCTTATAGTTTATTTTTGAAATAGCATCAGATACCATAAAATCAACTATTTCAACAGGAGTATAAAATCTTCCTGTATTTTTTTTTGATTCTTTTTTACATAAATTTTGATATATTTCCCCTATACTTTTCTTTACATTCCATTTTTCTTTAAATTTTGAAAGGGATTGCTTGTTGCCATTAACAATATCTTTATATAAAAAATTTATATCACTGACAAATTCTTTTAACATTGAATCCTCCTAATAACAATAAAAATACTATATCAAGCAAGTCTTAGAAGTGCCAATCCAGAGGCACAGCAGCCGTTTGAATATTACGGATGGTAGCCATCAGATAAAGTTTTTGAATAATAAATAGTTTATACTATATACTAATTATATATCTTAATGTTATCCTGTACATATGCTATACTAATATTAATTAAAATGATTTAAATTTTGGCAAAATAACATGTAAAAATATATAAAGCAACATAAGGAGTGATTAAATTGCAAAATAAGAGAATATTAGCTTTTATACTATCATTACTAATCATAATGCCTTCATGTTCATCTGCTTCATCTAAACTGCCTAAGAAAACAGGAAATGATAAATCTATAGAAACATCACAAAAGGAAGAAAAAATAACAGAAAAGCAAGAACCTGAAAAAAAGGAAACTGAAAAAAAAGAAGAAAATAATAAGCCTGACCTTTCTGAAAACAAAACACAGCCCAGCAATCCGCCAAGCCCATCTGAGTACTCTAATACCAAACGAAGCTGGTACTATAACCCTAATAAGACTCATAATGTGCCGGAAGTGCCAAATGATGCAAAAGCAATGCTTAAAAAATATTCAGGGTATTATGTTGGGGACACTTCATCCAAAGTAATTTACCTTACATTTGATGAAGGATATGAAAATGGATATACTCCAAAAATATTGGATATATTAAAGGAAAATGATGTTAAAGCAGCATTCTTTGTTACCAAACCTTATATTACGCAGCAAAAGGATTTAATAAAAAGAATGGTAGATGAAGGTCATACTGTTGGGAATCATTCCTCAACCCATCCATCTATGCCTTCTAAAACTTCAAATCCTGAATCCTTCAAAAAGGAATTTGCAGATACTGCAAAGGCCTTTAAGGATGTAACAGGAAAGGATATGCCAATGTTTTTTAGACCGCCTATGGGGGAATATAGCGAAAAATCCCTTAAGATGACTGAGGAGCTTGGATATAAATCTATATTTTGGAGTTTTGCACACAAGGATTGGGAAACAGATAATCAACCTGGAGCAAATGTATCCCATGACAGAGTAATAAATGGAGTTCATAATGGGGCAATAATTTTGCTTCATGCAGTATCTAAAAGCAATACAGAAGCCCTGGATTTAATAATAAAAGACCTAAAAGCGCAGGGATATACTTTCAAAACGCTTGAGGACTTACCACAGTGATATACCTTCAAGACGCTTAAAGGCTTACCAAAGTGAACTTTTAAGCTAAAGTTTACCATCGAAACTTCAGTTAGGAACTTTGCCCACGAAGCAAAAAAGCGGAACTCTACCTTATAGAAGATAGAGCCTTGAAAATAAAAAATTATAATGTTAAAAATACTCCTCTTAAATTATTATAAGAGGAGTATTTTTATGTTACCAGAAAAAATATGACTTAACTTTTATAGAACTTTTCTTAATTTATCATATTCATATTCTTTTATAAACTTATTATTTGAGCCATCTTTAATTACTAAAGTTAACTCATCGCCCTTTATTTTTAAAACTTTACCTTTTAATTTACTTCCTTTTACATTTACAGGTGCCCCAACCTTTAGTTCCATTAATTTCTCATTTTCACAGCATGGACTATCATGTTCTTCCTTTACAATAGCTCTGCAATTTTTACAATAATAAAGCTTGCCCATATGTATCCCTCCTATTATTACACCGTGTAAAACAAAAAAGCCCTTAATATTTAAAATCTGTTTTACTAATAGATTATATTCTTCAAAACATTTGAAAATCCTTCTAAATATATATAAATATTTAAACTATTCTAAAGTGCATATATATTTCTTATTTTCCTGCAATTTATCTGAGGGCAAAATAATAGGGACCGGTCTTGATCATTCCTCTATGTGATGATCAGAATCTAGGGGACGGAACGGTCAAGACCGGTCCCTACAGTGTAGGGGCGAACATTGTTCGTCCGTTTTCATTAATGATTATAATTTTAGATGAATATGTACAGTTGCCATTACTGTGGGAGCAGGTTTCCATACCCCCATAATTTTGCATATAACTACATTTCAAGCAGCATATATAACAATAAGGGCGAACAATGTTCGCCCCTACACTAGACAATTTTTGATTATGCAAATAGCTAAACTGTATATTAAATTTGATTTGCAAAATTTCACTTTTTCTGCGTTTTTAGATATTTTAAATTGATTTAAAATAGTGACACTAACATGTATATGAAATGAGCTGATATTCCAGCAGCCAGTCCACCAATTGTATGGCTTAGTATTGCTTTATTGGTAAGCTCCCTGCAATTTAAAGCATCCATCATAGCAACATGAGTACTTAAATATCCGCTCCAGCACATACCCATTGCAGTAAAAACTGCAATTTCATTCTTGCCAGCAACTCCTGTCTTTATAAACTTTGGTACAAGTCCGATAGCAGCTCCAACAGCCCCTAAAGATGTTATTGGAAATGCAATGGCTTCTGGTCTTTGAAATCCCAAAAGCGGTTTTATAATAAAGCTTAATTTCTCTCCAAGCCATGGTAAAAATGCTACACCCTCATAAGCTGCCCCTGTATATGCGCCGCTATCAGAAGGTCCGTTAGTAAGCATCATAACAAGGGTACATATTATTATAACCCCAGGTATGATTGAAAGCCCTGTATCCACACCATTTTTACCGCCGTCAAGTGAAGCTTCAAGAAGCCTTTGAAAGGAACTTCCCTTTCTAACTTCTCTATATTTGAGTACATCATAATCGGTATCACTACTGCTGCACACCATTTCTTCTGTCCCATAAACTTTTTTCGTATATTTTAGCATCAACCTTACACTTACAATACTCCCTATTATAGCGCCAATATTACCTATAATCGCAGGAATAAAATAGCTTTCGCCATTACCTGCTTGTGAAATCATAAAAGTTGTAACAACGAGACCCATCCCATAAGAAGTACCCAAATTAGTAAGAGCCGGCAGCTGATACTTTTTAAAGAATTTTGTAAATCCCTTATCGTTTGCCAGGGAAAGTATTGCAGGGTTATCAGAAAGATAAGTGGTAAGTATTCCTACAGAAGCAGCCCCTGGAAGGTCATAAAGGGGCTTCATAAGCGGTGATAATATTTTATTTATAAGGGCTACTATCCCAAACTCAGAAAGCACCGCCCCAAAAGCCCCAGCTAGTACTGCTATCGCCATTATAAGAAAGACGGTATTAATTATCAAATCATGGCCTGTATTCATCATAGTTTTAAACATATTTGCCGTTCCCATTTTTTTACCTATCAGCATAAAAAAAGCTGAAATTCCTATTAGCCAAATGAAGGATTCTTTATTAATTGCCTTTACTACTTTCCTTTGTTCCATATGAAATTCTCCATTCTTTACAGTTTACTATATACACATTCCATAATATGAGCCTTCCTTGTATTGCCGCTTTCAACTATGTCATCACATTCCTTTTGCTTTTGAATGACTAATTCCTTATTCTTAATACTGCCAAGATTTATTTTTACATTTAAAATTGCACTTTCTATGGCTGTCTGGCACATAAGAGTACCTACTCCTGCATCCGATACTGCATTTTTATTCCCATACATTGCTGCTATCTCAAGATAATCATAAACTTTTAAAGTTTTTCTTGCTACATTAAGTGGAACTTCCATAGCTTTTAAATATTCTTCTTGAATCTTATTTGACCTTAACGTTTTTTCTTCTTCAGTTTGCTTTGGAAGCTTAAAAGCTGCTATAACACCATTAAAAGCTACTGCATCTTCATCCATCATTACTAAAAACTCATCTTTTAATTTAAGAGCTTCTTTTAAATTATCATTAATTTTTTTCTTTATATCCTCATCATATCCCTCATAAGATTTTTTATCCACTGTAAGATTATAAACCATACAGGATAGGGCGCAGGATATAGATGATGCAAGTGCAGCAACTGCACCTCCTCCTGGAGCTGGTGAATTTGATGATAGTTCATTAATAAAATCCTTTAATGTCATACTGCTTGAATCTGCCATTTTATCACCCCTTTTAATTAAATTTTACATTAATCAATCATTCTCTACAGCAACTTTACCATTTTTAATTACATAGTGAACATGATTTATGCCAAAATGATAAATTAAATAATTTTCATTTGGTGCATTCATTATTAAAATATCTGCTATTTTACCTTTTTCAAGGCTTCCAACTGAATTCCCCCTATCAATTGCATAGGCTGAATTAATTGTCATAGCATTAATAACCTCATTTGGGTTCATTCCCATTCCCATAGAAGCAAAAACCATAATACTTTGAAGGGATTCACAAGGGCATGTTCCTGGGTTATAATCTGTAGCAAGAGCAACTGCAAGACCTTCTTCTATCATTTTTCTTGCCCTTGCAAACCTACCCATTCTTAAATAAAATGATGTTCCAGGAAGAAGTACAGGAATGACATCTGCTTCTTTCATATCATGTATTTCTTCATCTGAAGCAGCAACTAAATGTTCAGCAGATATTGCTCCAAGTTTAGCAGCTAAACTTGCCCCACCCATAGGCTCTATTTCATCTGCATGAATTTTCACCTTAAATCCTAAATCTATTCCTCTTCTAAGTATTTTTTCACTTTCCTCAATAGAAAATGCACCATCTTCGCAAAAGCAATCTACAAATTCTGCTAAGTGGTTTTCTGCAACATAGGGCATTACTTTATCTATCATTAAATTTATATATCCATCCCTGTTATCCTTATATTCAGGCGGTATAGCATGAGCCCCCAAATAAGTTCTAACTATATCTACTGGATGATTAATATTTTTAAGAACTTCAAGGCTTTTTACCTCATCAACAAAATTAAGTCCATATCCAGATTTAGCCTCTACTGTAGTAGTACCCCATTTCAGCATTATATTTAAGCTATTAATGACTTTATTGGTTAAGTTTTCAAATGAGGCAGCTCTTGTAGCTCTTACTGTACTTAATATTCCGCCTCCAGCATTAAGTATGTCAATATACTTAACCCCATTAAGTTTCATTTCAAGTTCATTTTCTCTTGAGCCATAATGAACAAGATGTGTATGCGGGTCCACTAATCCCGGCATAACAACTTTTCCTTCCGCATCAATTACTTTTGTATGCTTCTCTATAAAAGAGCTGCCATCACCATGAGAAACCTCTGTTATTTTGCCGTTATCTACTGCTACAAATCCATTTTCAATAACACCAATATCCTCCATTTCATCACCATGCTTTGGCCCATTTGATGCGCAAGTAATTATTCTGCCATTTTTTATAACCAAGTCCGCCATATTATCACTCCTATTCAGATATTCTCCTTTCAAGTACCTGATCAATATCAAAGTTTTCTATTTGAAGATAATATTCAGCACAATCAATAAGTGCCTTCATTGGTACAAGCCCTATAACTTCACTTCCAACAACAGGGACACCATATCTTTTTGCTTCCATTTTAACCATTTCAAAAGCTCTATAAACAGCAGTTTTTTCATAATTAACTAAATTCATGGATACTTGAACTATGTTCCTTTCCTCAAGCTTAACACCCATAGCCTTTACACACCTTAATCCTCCGCCAATAAACCTAACTTTCTTTGCAATAGCCTTAGCTATTTCAATGTTATCTGTTCCAAGATTAACATTAAAAGCAACAAGAGGAACTCTTGCACCAACTGCTGAGCAACCGCTCTTTTCATTCATTTCACTTGGTCCAAAATCAGGTTTCCATTCTGGCTGTTTTATTTTTTCAAAAAATCCTTCGTACTGTCCCCTTCTTATATCTGCAAGATTCTGCCTTTCCTTGCACGAAGCAGCGTCCTCATAAAGGTATACAGGGATATTAAGCTCTTCTCCCATTCTCTTTCCAACTTCTTTGGCTATATCTACACATTCTTCTATTGTGACATTTTTAATTGGAATAAACGGCACCACGTCAACTGCTCCCATTCTTGGATGTCCACCATGATGTAATCTCATGTCAATTAACTCTGAAGCTTTCTTTGATAGGTTAAAAGCTGCCGCTTTTACCTCTTCAGGGCCACCTACAAAAGTAACAACAGATCTATTATGATCCTTATCTGATGAATAATCTAAAAGCTTAACGCCTTCAACTTTTCTAACTTCATCCACAATTTTTTCAATCTTCTCTTTGTCCCTGCCTTCTGAAAAATTTGGGACACATTCAACTATTCTTTCCATAATATTACTTCACCTCCTAGTTAATTATTTAATTCACCAATTTTATCTTCCACAACTTTTACTAATTTTCCTGAGCTTACTAAATCTGATGCTTTATTTATTTCAGGATACATTATTCTATCCTCATCAAAAGGTTTAATTTCGCTTCTTATCAATTCATAAGCCTTCTCTGTACCCTCTCCAAGCTTTACATTTCCTCTAAAATAAAGTGCCTGAGAATCAGCTAAGTACTCTATACCAAGTACTCTTGTAACATTGTATATTATATCCCTGCACTTTCTTGCTGCAATAGTTCCCATACTAACATGATCCTCCTGATTTGCAGATGAAGGAATAGAATCAACTGAAGCAGGATGAGCTAAAACTTTATTTTCCGATACTAAAGATGCAGCTACATACTGTGTTATCATGAATCCAGAATTTAATCCTCCCTCTTTAGTTAAAAATGGAGGTAAGTCATTTAACTGATAATTAACTAATCTTTCAATTCTTCGTTCAGAAACATCAGCCAATTCAGCTACTGCAATTCCAAGAAAATCCATAGCCAATGCTATTGGCTGACCATGAAAGTTTCCTCCTGATATAACTTTTTCTTCATCTTCAAAAATTAGTGGATTATCTGTAGCTGAGTTTATTTCAATTTCAACTACATTTTTTGCATAATTAATTGCATCCTTACTTGCTCCATGGATTTGTGGAATGCATCTTAATGTATAAGCATCCTGAACTCTTAATTCTCCTTGTTTTGTTGTTAAGCTGCTTCCTTTTAAAATTCTAAGTAAATTTTTGGCACAAGCCATTTGTCCAACTTGAGGTCTTACTTCATTAACTCTGTAGTAATAAGCATCTGTAATTCCTCTAAGTGCCTCTACTGTCATTGATCCAGTAATATCAGCAGCTTTGCTTAAGTTAACAGCATCATAAACAGCAAGTGATGCTATGGCTGTCATAATCGGTGTTCCATTTATAAGTGCCAGCCCCTCTTTTTCTACTAATTCAACTGTATCAATCTTAGCAGCTTTCATTGCATCAATGCTTGGCATTCTCTTGCCATTGTAATAAGCTTCACCTTCCCCAAGCATTGTTAATACCATATGAGCAAGTGGTGCTAAATCCCCGCTTGCACCTAAGGATCCCTTTTCATATATAACAGGGCAAACATCTTTATTTAACATATCAATAAGTGTTTTTAAAGTTGAAAGTCTTATTCCTGAATATCCCTTTGCTAATGCATTGGCTCTTAAAAGCATTGCTGCTCTTACAACTTCATGAGGAAGCTCATCTCCCACTCCACAGGCATGTGACATTATCAAATTTTTTTGAAGCTGTTTAGTGTTTTCTTTTGAAATAACCACATCAGCAAATTTTCCAAAACCAGTAGTTATTCCATATTCAACTCTTCCCTCTTTAACAAACTTGTCAACCAAGTTTCTTGCTTTTACAACCTTTTTTTCAGCCTCTTCAGAAATTTTAACCTTGTATCCATTCCTTGCAACCATGATCACATCCTCAATGGTAAGGCTGTTACCATCAATTATTATTTCATTCATCCTATTACCCCCCTACAACAATTAAATATTCATTGCATATCTGTAATCCATAATTTAAAATCATTAATGAACAAATTACAGCGGAGATAAGAAAAATATATGGAATGAACATAGAGTGAACATCTTTGCAAAGGTCAAAGTGAATGGAATATATTTTTCTTATCACAGCGGTGTATTAAATCTAAATTACGAATTACAGATTATATATATTTATTATATCACTAATTTTGTCAGTTAAATGTGTTTGAATATTTTGAATATTTTTAATATACTACCATGGTAAAGTGCAAAACAGTTAAAACCCTTTTATTTCAAATAAAAAGAGTTGTTTCAAAGCTCAATGGCCATGAAACAGCTCCTTTAAATTTCACCATGAAAGAATCTTATCTTTTGATTTTTTCCTTTATTATCCCTGTTACATGATCAAGTTCAGGCATTCTCAAAATATAGGCAAATGCAAAATAAACAATTATTGCAATAAGCATTGATACAGCAACGTTTACTAGCTGAACTGATTTTGTAGCAAAACCAATCTTTGACTCTATAAATTTAGAAGACATATAGGTAGCCCCGCCCATAGCAAAGGCAGAAATTGATGATTTAATAAAGGAAATTGAAAGTTCTCTCGTCCTAAGACCATTCATTTTCTTTGATAATAAAATATACAGTATAACCATTTCAAGGCAGGAAGCTAAAGCACTTGTTAATGCTATGCCACTTACCGCTAAATTGCTAAATTTTACAAATGCTATATTTAATACTGTGTTAAAAGCGGCAGTAATAAGTCCCACATAAAGCGGTGTTTTTGTATCCTGAATAGAGTAAAATGCTCTTATTATTATTGGTACTGCAGAATTTCCAAGAACACCAATGCTGTAATAAGAAAGTGCAAGTGCAGTTATTCTTGCATCTCCCTCAGTAAAGTGTCCTGTTCTAAAAAGAAGTCTAACTATAGGCAAATTAAGCACTATAAGCCCTATGACACAAGGAATAGTTATAAAAAACAAAACCCTAAGGCCTGTACAAAGAGTCTCTTTATATTCATCTATTTCCTTTTTAGCAATTTGAGAATTCATTACTGGAAATATAGTGGTTAAAATTCCTGCCCCAAAAATTCCTACAGGAAGCATCATTATTCTTTGAGCATATCTAAGGGCGGTAATACTTCCTGTATCAAGTACAGAAGCAACATTCGTATTTACAAGTAAATTTATTCTATTTATTGAAGATCCAATTAATGCTGGGACCATAAGTGATAACATTCTTCTGTATCCTTCATTCTTTAAGTTCAGCTCAAATTTAAATCTTGTCCCAACCCTTCTAAATTCAGGATATTGCACAAAGAAGTTAAAAAATGCACCTATAATTACACCTATAGCCATTCCATATATGCCCATATTTAACCCTTTGCCAAATACAATAGCACCAGCAATTATTCCTACATTATATAAAACTGGTCCTATGGCAGGAGTTAGAAACTTTTTGTAGGATTCAAGAATTCCTTTACAAAGACCTGCAAGTACTGTAAACGTTACACCTGTAAACATTATCCTTGTAAGTTTTACTGTGAGAGCATACTTTTCAGGATCCTTAGTATTTCCATATGCAACAAGTGGTATGAGCTGTTTAGCAAAGGTTATTCCCAAAGCATTAAAAATAAGTATAATAATTAATGCTACAGTTATAAATGTATTTGCAGCCTTCCACCCATTATCCTCATCATCATTTGCAAGATAAGAGCCAAATACCGGCATAAACCCAGAACTTAATGCTCCTGCTACAAGTAAATCATACATTAAATCTGGAATTGCAAAAGCAGCATAAAACGCATCCGTTTCCATTCCTCTGCCAAATGTCTTTGCTACTATCATTTCTCTTACAAATCCTAAAACCCTACTTAAAAGCAAAATGCACATTATCATTGCAGTAGTTTTTTGTATGTTTTGTTCCTTACGCTTTGTCATATTATCCCCCTTAAACCTCATTTGCTTTCTACGGATTGTTTGGAATATCTATCAATTATATAATTTTTAGCCTTCATAAGCAAGGGAGCTTCTATAGAAACATCAAATTGGACATTATATTTTTTCAGTACCGCACTTGATATCAAAAAGCTAGTAATTTCAGGATTTTTTGAAAGACAGCATCCGTGCAGATAGGTACATATTGTATTCTTATAAATAAGCCCCTCACTACCATCATTTCCATTATTTCCATTTCCATAAATGACTTTCCCAAGAGGTGAATAGTTGTTTATATATGTCCTTCCTGAATGATTTTCAAACCCTACAAGTTTTGAATTGAAAAATTCAGATTGAATTACAATATCTCCAATGTATCTTTTATCACCTTTTTCTGTATATATATCAAGTATTCCAGCTCCATTTATCTTTCGCCCATCGGCAGCTACATATTTTTTCCCAAGAAGCTGATAGGAGCCGCATATATAAAGTCCTGCTCCTCCATCTTCAATATACTTTTGCATATTACTAAGCTTATTTTTTATAATATCCTCTCCTACAGTTATCTGCTCATAATCCTGCCCTCCGCCCATAAAGAGAATATCACAGTTTTTATAATCAAAATAGTCATTTATTGTTATATATTTAATATCACAATTTATCCCACATTGATTCAAAACATTTTTTAGTATTAAAACATTACCCCTGTCGCCATAAACATTTAGCAAATCATAATACATATAATAAATATTTATATTCATAAAAACACCTACCATGAATGTTCTATTATATTTTGTTCAGCTAAAACCTTTCTTAGGCTTAGCATAGCAGTATAAGTTGAAAAAATATAGACATATTTGCAGTTATCACATTTTTTAATTTTTTCTACAAGCATATCTATTGTATCGCATATATCATCGCAATGTAAATTGTATCCAGCCACATTTAATCTGACTGCCATATCATATCTTCTCGATCCAGAAACAAAGATATTATTATAGTCTGTAAATGTATTTTCAAAATCCACATCCCAAATCCAAGATATATCCCTGCCATCTGCATAATCATCATTAAGAATAAAGCATCCGCACTTATCCTCCTTATTGTAAGTTGGAATCATTAAGCCTTGATTAAAGCCAGCAGGATTTTTTACAAGAATAATTTTTATTTCCTTATTATCATACATAAAACTTTCAGTCCTGCCAAATCTTGCCTTATAGGACTTAATAGATTTTTTCAATATTTCAGGTTTAACGCCTATCTCCATTGCAACTGCAGCTGCAGCTAATATGTTATATACGTTGTATAAGCCTCCAATATTTGCCTCAATAAAAATAGTATCATTTATTTTAAAATTAACATGATCATCATCTTTAATATTTATATTACTCACATAATACTTAAGCTGAGGCCTCTTATATCCGCATTTCGGGCATTTATATTTTCCAAGATGATTATAAGTATAAAACTCATAGTCGTATTTTGCTCTGCATTTTACGCAAAACTGACCTTCAACGTTTGACTTTTCTTCCCTGTAAGAATGAGGGTTTTGGTTAAACCCAAAATAAACTTTTTTACCTTCTATATCCCCAAACAGCGGCTCATCACCATTTAAAACCATTTTTATATTAGGAAGCTTTTTTATGCCATCTTTTATTTTCCTTAGTGTAGTATATATTTCTCCATATCTGTCAAGCTGATCCTTAAATATATTTGTACATACTATATATTCAGCTTTAGCAATAGAAGTATAAAGCGGCACATTTGCTTCATCTATCTCTATAACTGCGTACTTTTTTTCCTTATCACTTTCATGGGCTATAAAAAGTGTTGTTATCCCAGGAAGCATATTGGCACCTGTCGCATTATGTATTACAGGATAACCTGAATCCCTAAGTATCTTAGCCAAAATAGATGCCGTAGTTGTTTTCCCATTGGTCCCTGTTACCAATATAACCTTATACTTATCAGACAATGATTTTAAAATAGATTTATTACATTTAAGGGCAACTTTCCCGGGGTAACTTGAACCCATATGAAAAACAGAAAGAACTTTTTGCATTAACTTACAGCCTTTAATAACAATATAGTCCATATAACTATCTCCAATCAATTTCAACAATATTCCTTACATAAAAATTTTAATGTAATTTACAGCGTAAATCAACTTATAATGGCATTGTTAACATATTCTTTTTATTTTATTTATGTATATTGTTCTAATATATTTTCAAACTTCTTAGTAATTTTTTCCCTATCGAAGTTTTCTTCTATACACTTGCGCCCATTTTTACCACATTTTTCTCTTAGATCAGCATTGTTATAAAGCTTTAATACAGCTTCACTAATCTCCTTAGCATTTTCCGGCTCTACGCAGATACCTGATTTTGCATTTTCTACTAATTCCTTTGCCTCACCTTCAACAGATAAAATAATAGGTACATTTGATGCCATAGTTTCAAACATCTTTGATGGAAGAGCTCCTTTAAATAAATCCAATTTTTTTAATGGAACCAGTGCACAGTCAAAGGATGCCACTATCCCGGGCATATTTTTCTTAGGCTGTACAGGTAAAAACATGACATTGTTTAATCCGTATTTCTCTTTTAAATTCATAAGCATAGGTTTTTCAGGCCCATCCCCAACAAAAACGAACATTATATCCTTGCAATCCTTTAATAAGTTTGCTGCTTCTATTATTGTTTCAAGCTTTTGTGCTATTCCATGAATCCCAGCATATCCTACTATGAATTTGTTTTCTAATCCGTTATTTTTTATGAATTCCCTATTTATTTTATCTTTTCCAAATAAGTTTAAATCTACACCATTTGTAATTAAATAAGTTTTATCTTTAAATCCTCTTGAAGAAATATTTTCTACAATACCACGAGTTTGTCCAGTAATTATATCTGCTTTTTTATACGAAAACTCCTCAAGCCATACAGACATTTTTATAAGCAGCTTATTATGGAGGACTCCAAGCTTAATTGCAGATTCAGGCCAAAGGTCAGAAACATTAAAAACATATTTGCAGTGTAGTTTTTTCGCAATTTTATATCCTGACCATCCTAAAAATAGGGGTGGTGATTCAACAACTAGTACATCAATATGATCGTGTACCTGTTTTAATCCACTTCTTACACTTGACAGCGTAAATGAAAAATAATTCCTAAGCCTTTTACAAAAGCTCTTATCCTTTGTTGCATATATGGATGTTCTTATTATATGTATCCCATTATAATCTTCAATAACAAGTTTTTTCCCCTTATATCCATCATATATTTCACCTATAGGATAATTAGGCATAGCAGTAATTACACTTATATTATGCCCATTATCCTTAAGCCTTTTTGCAAATTCATATATTCTGTTTTGCGGTGCTCCCACCTCAGGAGGAAAATATTGTGTTAAAAATAAAATATTCAAATCAACCACCTCTGTAATCTACTTTTTATTGTTAGTACTATTAGGTTTAATATCATTTGCACAATAAACTATATTTTTAAACAGCTTTTCTGATGTTAAGTTAGAATCACCTGAGCGAATTCTAAGTACATACTTTGATTTGGAATTATATTTGTTATATCCAATGGCTGTAGTAATAAAATACTTGTATCCGCATTTTTTAGATAATTCAACAAGCCTTTTGTTGTAATTTCCAAATGGGAAACAAATCATATCAGGATAAGTGCCTGTATATTCATATATAAGCCTTCTTGATGTATTTAAATCTTCAGTAACCCTTTTAACAATACTTTCATCAGTTTCATAAGTATTATCTTTAGGATTATATATCTTATATGCTAATTTCCCACCCATTTTATTCTCTGGGCCTATTACTACATAATCATGTCCCTCATGAGAATGAGATTGTATATCAATAATGCCGCTGTCGTACATTTCATTTATTTCATTTTTACTTAAAGGATTAAAATCATTTGATGACGGGCTATAGCTTTCAACCCTTGAAGTAATAACAAAGTTAACGGCAGGCATATTATATTCTTTTAAGAGAGGATATGCATATTTATAAAAACTTTCAATACCATCATCAAAAGTTATTGCAACAGCATTTTTAGGAAGGGGCTTAGTGCCTTCCATAGAATTTAAAACCTGCCTTAAACTTATTACATTAAATCCGTTGTCCCTTAGCATTTTTAAATCTGATTCAAACCTTTCCGGACTTATAGTGATGCTGCTAAAGGGTTTTGAGCTTATATGATGATAAGTAAGCACTACCGCCTTGTTTTCATAATAAACCCCATCCTTATACATCTTTTTAATATCAATTTCTTCTTGGGATGATTTTCCACTGCCCTTTGAAGAATCAGCTTTATTATTATCTGTTTTATTGCTGCCTTCAGACTGGTTAGATTTATTGTTTTCTGTTTTATTGCTGCCTTCAAACTGATTTGATTTATTACTATCTGTTTTATTGTCTTCATGGGCAGAATTCATCTTAGCATCTTCCTTATCAGAACCTGCTTTAGTCCCTTGTTCTTTATCTTTTTTTTCATCTAAAGTTATATCTTTCTTATAATCAACCGAATCACTATTATTTTTATTTGGTTTTTTACAAGAAGTGAAAGCTACCATTACTATAATTAAAAAAACAAAAAGACTTTTCTTCATTTTCCCCTCTCCAATGCAACTTTTGCTAAAAATTTAGGGAGCACTGACATTCTTTTTATTCTCCATGGCTCCTTAATCAGCCTGTATAACCACTCAAGTCCCATGCTGCACATCCATTTAGGAGCTCTTTTTATATTCCCGCATATTACATCATAACTTCCCCCAACGCCCATGAGAAATGGAATATTAAGAGCATCCATATTTTTTTTAATCCAATATTCCTGCTTTGGGCTTCCCATGGCAATAAATAAAATATCCGGACTAAATGTTTTAATATAATTTACCACTTCTTCATCCTCTTTGAAATATCCATCCCTTGTTCCCACAATATTTAGTCCAGCATATCTTTCCATTAGGATTTTTGAAGCCTCTTCTGCCACACCCGGCTTTGCTCCAAGCAAAAATACTTTATATCCCTTTTTTGCAGACATATCACATATATTTTGCATCAAATCTATGCCAGTAACCCTTTTTTTAATATCCCCTTTTTTAAATTTAGAAGCATAAACAATTCCAATTCCATCAGGTATTTGTAAATCAGCACTGTTAATTAGCTCTTTTAATTTTTCATCCTTTTGGGCTTTCATAATCTTTTCAGGATTTATAGCTACTAAAAAGGATGGTTTTCTATTTTTTATTATCACATCTATTTCACTTAAAGCTTTTTCCATATCAATTGCACAAACATCTACCCCTAAATAATTTTCTTTTTTCATTTTTTCTCTCCTGTTAGTATATAGTTATAAATTCTAATATATGAATTAGCAAAATTTTCAAGGGAATATAGCTTCTTTGCCTTGTTATAAATTCTATCCCCAAAAATCACTGCTTTATTATTATCGTTTAAAAGCTCAAGCATTCTTTTCGATAGAGTTTCCTTATCCTTAGGCTCTACCAAATAGCCGTTAAATCCATCTTCAATTAAATCTGAAATCCCACCTACATTTGTCGATATAACAGGTTTTTTATAATATGCTGACTCCAAAATAGACAGTGGAAAGCTTTCAGTATAAGAAGTAAGCACTGTAAAATCCGAAATGCTATAAAACTCATCAGGTTTTTGAAATCCTAAAAATGAAACATTGTTAGATATCCCCAAATTATCAGCATAAGCTTTTAAATCAGAAAGTATATCTCCCTCTCCAACAATTAAAAACTGAACATCGCTAAATTGTCTTAATACTATATTTATGGAGTCTAAAAACACTTTATGACCCTTTACAGGATGAAGCCTTGCAACCATTGAAACATAGTGTTTCCTATAAGGCAAATTATATTTACTCACTACATCATTTATATTAAAAGTTTCCCTTTGTTTATCAAAATCTATACCATTATATACAACCATAATTTTACTGCTGTCAAATCCTCTTTGAATTAGCATATTTTTAAAAGTATTTGATACAGTTATATAATAATCAAAGCTTTTAAGTGCATTTTTATTTATGTTGCTGTATACAATAGTTTTATATCTATTTCCTTTATAGTCCTCTTTATAATCACTATGTATGGTTGAAACATATTTAGCATTATATTTATTTTTGTTTTTTAATAAAGCACCTAAAAAATTTGCTCTTCCGCCATGGCAATTTATAATATCAATATTTTCATTTTGACATATTCTTTGTATTTCATCTACAACGCTTAAATCCATCCTGTTCTTTTGCTTTATTAGTCTAACATCAATTCCACAAGCTTTAGCTTCTTTATATAATTCACCATCCATCAGTGTTACTACAATGTTTTTAATTTCTTTATTTTTTAGCTCATTTGATAAGCTTATAAGATGCTTTTTAGAGCCCCCAACTTCCCCGCCGCTTATAATATGAAGAATTCTCATAGCACTACTACCTCCAAAAAATAAAGGGTAAGTTTTTACTCACCCCTTATTATATTATTAATTTTTAAAATCTACAAACAGCATTTCTATATTTTTAAAATTATAACGATTTATAAATTATGTTGTTCTTTTTAAACTTACTTACATATTTTGAGAATAAATTCCTTGTATCCAATATTATTGTGCCGGGCTTTAAATTCTTTATCAAATCATCAATATTTAAATCATCAAATTCCTTTTGCTTTGCTAAAATCATAACTGCATCCTTATCACTTACAGCTTGTTTTAAACTATTTACTTTAAAATCATATTTTGAAGGTACTACAGGGTCATAAGCTTCAACTTTTAAGCAGCGCTCTTTTAATATCTTTGCTATTTCAATAGGAGGACTAATTCTATCATCATTAGAATAGTCTTTCATAGCAATTCCTAAAATTCCAACTTTCATATTTTTAAGCTCTTTCCCTGCTGATTTTGCTTGTCCATCCAACATATCTACAATAGTTTCAGGAAGCATTTCGTTTTTATGCCTGCATAATTTTAAGATGTCAAGGCTTACTCCAGCCTCTTTAGCCTTAGGTTCAATATAATAATATGCATTTGGAATACAGTATCCGCCCACACCTGGGCCTGGTGTTAAAAGCTTAACCCTTTTATGTGTATTGGCAACATTTACTACTTCAAATGTATCAATTCCTATAGCCTCACAAAATCTTGCAAATTCCTGAACCATAGCTATATTAACATCCCTTTGCACGTTTTCAAAAACTTTTGACGTCTCAACAACTTTAATACAGCTTGCAGTAATTATTTCCGTTTTACATACTACTGATAATAATTCTTTTGCTCTTTTAGCACTTTCGCTATTTATACCTGCTACAACAGTGGGCATATACGCAAATTCTTCAAAAGCTTTGCCTTCTGCAATTCTCTCTGATGAATAAGCAAGGAAGAAATCCTTACCAGCTTTCATGTGGGATTCTTCTTCAAGGGCAGGAAGAATTATTTCCTCAGTAGTTCCAGGGATAACTGTACTTCTAATTACAATAAGGTCTCCCTTTTTAAGTTTTTTCCCGATTTTTCTGCAGCAGTCCAATAAATCGCTTAACTCATATTCACCATTTTTTATTGGAATTCCTACAGTTACAATAATATTATTGCATACATCCATTGCTTCATTAAAATCTAAAGTAGCCCTATATCTCTTATTTTTTAATTCATCATTTAATATTTCCCTTATGCCCTTATCTTCAAATTTTTCTGTATGATATGTTATACCATTATTGATCTCATTTACAAGTTTCTCTACCACATCAACACCATAAACATTGCATCCCCTTAATGCAAAGGATAATGAAAGTGGAAGCCCTACATAGCCCTGCCCAAATATTGCTACATTTTTATACTCATCTTTAACCTCACTCATTTGTTACCTCCTCATTTTCAAGCAAATATCCTTTATATAAAAGCGCAGTTAAAATCCATACAAATACATTTAGCTGCGGTATAAACATTAAATTATTAAAAAAGTTTTGAAATAAATATGCTCCCCAAAATCCAAGACCTGCTAATGCAATATTTTTATATTTAGTCTTGCTGTTTTTATATACAACATATGTTAAATGGGCCAGCGATAAATATACTCCTAAAAAGCTTACAATACCTAATATCCCAAGCTCAGCCATAATTTTTATATATGAGTTATGTGTAGACGTTAAGTTCTCATTTGTAAGCCTAAGCTCATGATATGAGTCCACAAAACTTTTATAATAAACTTGATAGTTTCCAAGACCCCATCCTCTAATTTTATTAGCTTTAAACATAGTATAACCAGTTTTCCAAAGTGTCAGCCTTTCACGATTTGTATCTGCACTAAAATTAAATATTGATAAGAATCTGTTTCTTGTTATAGGCATAGCATATGCTGCCAAAGCCCCTGCAGGTATAACAAAAAGCATTTTTCTATATTTTACAATACTCAATACTATTATACCAACTACAAATCCCATCCAAGAACCACGAGTAAAAGTTAGTACTAAATTAACTAAAAATAATAGTGCTATAGAAATATTTAACTTTCTATCCTCGTCTTCAATAGATTCAATAATAGGATAAAATATAATCATATTAACTGCTGCACCCCAATAGTTAGGATTTACAAATGTGGAATATACTCTCCCTCTATGAAGCGGTACACTTGGGCTATAGAAGCTTGAAAAATCAAACGCAAACTGGAAAATTCCAAATATAGCAGCAAATATCATAGTACAATATATTACTGTAAATCCACGCCTTACAAAATCCTTATCAGCAATAATCATGATCAAATAAAAAATAATAACATATTCTAAAAATCTTAATACCTCTGAAATAGCTGCTTTTTTGCTAAAGGAATAAGTAATTGAGATTGTCCCTAAAATTATAAACGATAATATAAAAATACTTAAAATCTTAAAATGTTTATCCTTAAATAAACTTTTTATTTCATCCTTAGTATTCTTATAGTCATAAATCAAATAGGCAAGCCCAATAACTATTGCAAGACCACCAATTAATGAATCTGAAGCAATTGGGAAAAAAGCATTTTTAAGTTTAATAGGAACCAATGGAACAATTATAAAAAAAGAATACATTAAAATATGAAATAATCTTTTTAACCACATCATAAGCCCTCCATTTAAAAACTTTTAATAAGCCCCTTCCCTGGTAAAAACAACTTTAATTGTTTTAAAAAATATTTTAAAATCCATAGCCAATGAAAATTTTTCTATATATTCAATATCATAATTAATTGTTTCTGATAGTTCTAAGTTTCCCCTGCCATTTACCTGCGCAAGGCCTGAAACACCTGGTTTCATTAAAAGCCTTATCTTATCCCTATCAGAATATGATTTTACTATTTCTTGTATCTCAGGTCTTGGTCCAATGAGGCTCATATCACCCTTTATTATATTTATAAGCTGAGGAAGCTCATCTAAACTTGTTTTTCTTAAAAACTTACCGCTTCTTGTTATTCTTGGGTCATCCTTTTCCTGAAATACAAACGTATCCTTATTATCTTCATTTACTTCTTTATTAAACATTTTATCTGCGTTTTTTACCATACTCCTAAATTTATATATAGTGAACTCTTCCCCATCTTTTCCCACTCTAATTTGTTTAAATATTGCTCCTCCAGGGGAATCAATGCTTATCCATATTATTAAAATTAAAAATAATGGGCTTAGCAATATTAATAAAAAAATCGAAAAAACTATATCAAAAAATCTTTTTATTAAAAGTTGAATTCTTTTATGATTAAGTTCACTTTTTATCTCATTAATTATTTTTTCTGATTCCATATGTAAACCTCCGCATTTAAATCAGCTTTAAGTACTCCTCCTCAACATATTTCATATTGTTTTCCCAAAGTGCCTTGCTGCTAATAATATCTTTATTTATTGCTAAAGCCTTTTGTCTTAATTCTTCATTTAAAATAGCATTTTTCATTGCTGATTTTAATGTTTTTTCATTGATTTCATTTATTACCAATCCATTATAATTATCTTGAATCCATTCAGTATTGGCAGGTATATTGGATACTATATTAAAAGAACCGCAAGCCATAGATTCTAACAATGTCACTGAAGTTGAATCTGAATCTGGAATAGAAATATTCAATTGTGCTTTAGCTAAAAGCTCTATAAGCTCTTCCCTTTGCACAAAACCTTTTACAATTACCCTATCTTCAATTCCTAACTTTAAAATAAGGCTCTTAATATTTTCCATTTCAGTACCGTCATTAGTTATAATAAGCTTTATATTGTTCATCTTTTCTTCCTTTATTAGTAAGTAAAAAGCTTTAATAATAACATCTATATTGGAATTCTTATTTACCGTTCTTAAACTTAATATATTTATTTCATCCTTATTTTCTTTTCTTTCCACGTTTAATAATTCCTTTTCAATTCCCATGGGCACAGTTAAAATATTCTTTTTATTAACTAACTTTTTAATTTCATTACTCATAAACTCTGAATCAGATGTAATAAGATCAGCATTTTTTAATGCTTTTTTAGTAATAAATTTATACAAAAAATTTTTATTCGGCGTTACCAGTATATCAGTGCCCCATGCTGAAATAACTAATGGGCATATTTTTGTAATACTTGCTATAAAACCATAGCTTGTAACATAGTGAGCATTTACAATATCAGGCTTTATATCCTTCAATTCTTTTTTAATTTTATTCAATGAGAAAATATATTTATAATTCCCTCCATCTGAGTTTATATCATAATTACCTATCTTATGAACTGCTACCCCATTTACATCAGAATCAGTAAAAGTAATAAGATGAACCTCATGGTTTTTACTTACAAAATAATTAAGCCATCTTTTTAAATGGACACTGCTCCCATCACCTATAAAGCATATTTTCATATAATTAACCTCTAAATAGTATTTCTGAAATCTTTTTAGCAGCTTTCCCATCACCGAAATAATTCTTTTGTGGAGATAGTGGAATAAAATTATTTAAAGCATCTAAAATTTTATTTTTATCTGTTCCAACTAAAACATTCCATCCATTTTCAACAGTTTCAACCCATTCTGTTTCATCCCTTAAAGTAATACATGGTTTTTTAGCAAAGAATGCTTCCTTTTGAAGTCCGCCGCTGTCTGTAACAATTTTTTGGCTCATCATTTCAAGAACAAGCATTTCAAGATAACCTATTGGCTCAATTATTTTAACATTATCACTAAACTTTAGCCCGTAATCCTTCATATACTTTCTTGTTCTCGGATGCAGTGGGATTACAATTTTGCCATTATATTCATTAAAACTTTCAACAATATTTTTAAGTCTGTTAACATCATTAGTATTTTCTGCTCTATGAATAGTAGCAAGAATATACTCACCTTTGTTTAAATTTAACTTATTTAACACATCTGTTTTTTGCAAAGCCAATTTACTAAAGTGTAAAACAGCATCATACATTACGTCCCCTACATTATACACATTATTAGTTATTCCCTCTTTGCTGAGATTTTTTACAGCTACTTCTGTAGGTGCAAATAAATATGTGGATATATGATCTGTAAGTATACGATTTTGCTCTTCAGGCATTTTCATATTAAAGCTTCTAAGCCCAGCTTCAACATGAGCAACAGGAATTAAAAGCTTACTTGCAGCAAGTGCTCCAGCTAATGTGGAGTTTGTATCTCCATACACTAAAATGCAGTCTGGTTTTTCTTCTTCAAGAATTTCCTCAATTTTGATTAACATATTACCTGTTTGAAATCCGTGTCTTCCCGAACCAATATTTAAATTGTAATCCGGCATAGGGATATTTAATTCCTCAAAAAATACCTGCGACATATTACTATCATAATGCTGCCCTGTATGAATAATTTTTTCAGTATTATTAATTCTTAGTTCTTTTGATACAGCTGCTGCCTTAATAAATTGTGGTCTTGCCCCAATAATTGTTATAATTTTCATTTGCTACGCCCCCCTAAAAAAATTTATTAATATAAGATATTAATTGTAATGCTAAGTTTTCCCTACTATAATTTTTCACCTTATCATAGTTTGGTACTATCTCTTTTTTCTTATCGAAGAAATTTTCATAGGCTTTAAAAATTATTTTTTCAATTTCATCAACACTTAGTGGAGAAGCAATATATCCAGTATTTGTTTCTATAATTAAATCTTTTGCTACCCCATCAGGCACAATTGCTAAAATATCCTTACCAGTCCTTATATATTCAAAAATCTTACCTGTATATATTCCCTCATTACCAGGCTCATCATCAACAATTAAAAGAAGTGCATTAGCCTTGCATAGTTCTTTAAGGCTTTCCTTATGAGTTATATACTCCATACGTTCAATATTTTTCGGATACTTTTCCTTATACTCTTCCAAAACATCCATTTGACTATGTCCAATATTTCCAACAAATTTTATCTTAAACTTATTTTTATCAATTTTATTTCCACTCAATAAATTATCTATTGCGCTAAACAAATTATTTGGCGTTTCTTTTCCATACATTGTACCATTATATAAAATTGTAAAGCATTCATTATTATCTCCCATAGATAGGTCTAAATTTTTAAAATCCTCTTCATCATATCCATTAGTTATTTTTACAAACTTTTCAGGGTTCATTTTAGGATATCTAATTATAAAATCATCTATAATTGGCTTACTAACGCTTATAACCATATCTGCCTTATTAACTACTTTATATTCCATGCGATTGTAAATTTTTTGTATAACATAACTATAGCTTACAAATGGATTAGATGCCCAAGGATCCCTAAAATCTGCAATCCATTTAACATCCATTTCATTTGCAAGCTCATAGCCAATCATATGAGTTGTATAAGGTGATGATGTAGTATATATAAGCTCAATATTGTTTTCTTTTATAATTTTTTTGGCTTCAGGAACTGCATATTTAATCCAGCCTTTTTTATCATCTGGAACATAAATCAAATTATATATATCTAAAAATATTTTTTTAGCGAAATTTCTTAAATTCTTTTTGAATTTATAAAAAAATTTATTATTATCATCTGAACTTTTTACTATAGCCTTCTCTGAAGACTTATCCATTATATTTTTATTGCTTATATTTACCAGCTTATCTATAAAATTTGGTTCATCAATATCTGTTCTATAAACCTTAATATCATCCTTAATATCAATTTTTAGTGATTCATCTATAAGCCCCTTTTTATCTTCCTTTACAGTCAAAACATGAACATCAAACCCATACTTACTTAAATATTTTGCAAACTTTGCAGTTCTTTGAACACCAGCACCGCCCTTAGGAGGATAATAATAAGCAATTATAAGTATATTCCTATTCCTCATTTTTTTCCCTCACATCTTAAGTTGAAAATTAATATCGCAATATTTATCTGTTTTCAAGACTTCACCTTCTAAAGGATAGAGTTCCACCTCTTTGCTTCAGTGGGCAAAGTCCCCCATTGAATTCACTTGATAATGTTTAAAATTCTTTGGTTTACATTACCATCTATTTTATAAAAATTGTATTTTAAATATTGCTGCATTTTTTCATTATTATTATTATCTTTAATATTTAATAAAATATTTCTTAGTTCATCTTCATTTCTTGCCCCCAATGAGACACCATCTTTTACGAATTCTGCAACATCATTATATTTAGATAAAAGAATGCAAACTGAAGGTTTATTAAAAATAGCCCCTTCTACAGCCACCGTAGAATGAACTGTTATAATGACATCACACCATTTTATTAAATCATATAAATCTGATTCTCTTACTATCTTAACATTTCTTATTTCATACTTTTTTATCATCTTTTCATAGTCTGATACATGAAAATCTCCTGGATGAAGCTTTATAATCAATTCATACTTTTTATTAAGGTTACTTATTGATTTAAACAGCATTTCAGTTGGCGGATAGACAAGATCCTCCATATAACTTGTAGCCTGTGTAGCATATAAAATTCTTATTTCTTCATGAGCATCGCTCTTTGTGTGATAATTATCTTTAAATAATAAATCAGTCCTTGGCTGTCCTGATACAATTACATTATTTTCATTATACATATTATTGTGGTTTATTAAAAGGCTCTTATACTTCTCTCCCCAAACAAATGTTCGTGATGGAACAATTGGGAAATTTCGCTTTAAATTATATATATATGCAGAAGAAGTTTCACTTATAGTACCATGCTGCAAGGCATAAGTTTCTATGCCGCACATATTCCCTGCTGTAATAATACATCTTCCCCTGTCGCCCTCACCTATCACTATACATTTTTTAATCTTATTTTTTTTGATTAATTTCTTCATTGCAAGAATTTCTTTTAAATATGATAAGCATTGAAATTTAAAATCTGCAAAAGCATACTTTATAACTATATTTTTCAAATCAATATTTTCAAAATTAAAATCCATGGAATGAATAGCCTTTGTATTATCCTCAATCAAATTTTTATTTATTAATTTGTCATTTATCTGCCTTTTGTATGCTATAAAAAGCTCATATGGAATTACATCCTCCTTATATTTTAAAGCTTTATCAATTAGGCTTACACTGCTTAAAAGCTGGAAGTTCATAATGTTATACTCATTTTTTAATCCGTCTATTATGCCTCCAAGCTGAGTATCATAATAATATTCTTTACCATTTTTTATTAACTTATTGATGGCTACAACATGAGAAAATATAAGGATATTTTCTTTTTTATTTTTTTTTATTTTATATTTTAAGTATGCGTAATATCCTTTCGCAATTCTTCTTAAAAATTTAAATTTATTGATCTTAAGAGAATTGTTTTCAGCTTTTATCTTTTCACATTTCATATTGAAAATATCACTGCATAAATCAAACATTATATCACTATCTGTCCTTACTGATATGTCATCTTCAAATTCATCATTAATCTTTTTTAAAATAATAGTACAGATTACTATTTCTTCAACTATAATGCATATAGAATTTCTACAAAAAATATAGAGAGGTATCCCATCATAGGTATAAATATTTTCAAGGCATACACCATTTATATCTTGCTTTTCAAGGTTTGAAAGATATTCAAATGCTATCCTCTTTGAATTGACTCCCTCTAAATATGATGATATATCCCTTATTTTATTTCCCCTTCTAACTTCTCCCATTCCTGATTTATATATCAGCTCAACCATAGCTACTACCTTCTACATATAATTTCGCATATATATTCTATATCCTCTTTTTTAAGCCCTACTGAACTTGGAAGATTAATTCCCTTCCTATAAAGCTCATCAGTTACATTCATATTACCATGTTTAAAGTCCTTATATGGAGGCATATTGTGAATAGGCATAAAAAATGGTCTCGTTTCAACGCCCTTTTCACTCATCTTTTTTACTAAATCATCCCTATTAATTTCATAATCATCCTCTACTAATATGGAGTAAAGCCAAAAACAGTTTTTTGCATAGGGCTTCTCACATGGAAGTGTAATTCCCTTAACATTTTTTAATAGCTTATTATAATACTCAGCATTTTCTCTTTTTGCTTTAATGTATTCTTCGATATTTTCAAGCTGTGCCACTCCAAAGGCAGCAAGAAGATTAGGCATTCTAAAATTATATCCTATTTCAGGATGATAAAAGGCCTTATTTTCAGTAACCACCTTAGTTTGGGTGGATAAAAACTTTGCCCTTTCTCCCCATTCTTTGTTATTGGTAACAAGCATTCCCCCTGCACCAGTTGTTATTAATTTATTGCCATTAAAGCTAAAGCACCCTATATCTCCAATGGTTCCTGTCATTTGCCCCTTGTATTCAGAGCCCAATGCTTCAGTTGCATCTTCAATAACATAAAGATTATGCTTTCTTGCAATTTCCATAATCTTATCCATATCAGCAGGGTGCCCATATATATGAACAGGCATAATAGCCCTTGTTTTTTCAGTTATTAAATCTTCAATTTTATCTGCGTCTAAAACAAAAGTATCCCTGCATACATCTGCAAAAACAGGTGTTGCACCAACATATCTTATAGTATTTACAGGTGAAATAAATGTAAGTGAAGGTACAATTACTTCATCCCCTTCACCAATTCCAAGAGTTAAAAGTGCAAGATGAAGTGCAGCTGTCCCATTCATAGTTACAACTGCGCACTCACTTTTGACAAACTTGCTAAACTTTTCTTCAAAAAGATTAACATAACTTCCAACAGATGAAACCCAATTTGTATCTATACAATCCTTAACATACTTCCATTCATTTCCCCTTATTTCAGGCACACAAAGTGGTATCATTTTATCATCCCCTACACATTATAAATATCCGTCTTATAATACTGCATATTATTTTTAATCCATTCAATTGTAAGCTTTAATCCCTCATCTATTGTATATTTAGGCTGCCATCCTGTCAGCTCTTTTATTTTTGAATTATCAGCCCAAAGTCTATTTACCTCACTATTTTTAGGCCTTATCCTTTCTTCATCGCATTCAATTTTAACATTGCAATTAATATCTTTAATTATTTTATCTGCAACATCCCCAATACTTATTTCATAATTTGAACCTGCATTTACTACCTGGCCCACAGTGTTGTCACTTTCTGCTACCTTAACAAATGCTTCTGCGGTATCAAGTACAAAGTTAAAATCCCTGGTAGGACTTAAACTTCCAAGTTTAATAGTCTTTTTGCCTGATAAAATTTGAGATATTATTGTAGGAATAACAGCTCTTGCTGATTGCCTTGGCCCATATGTATTAAAAGGTCTTATTACAGCAACAGGAAGATTAAATGATCTATAAAAGCTTTCTGCCATTTTATCTGCAGCAATTTTTGATGCAGAATAGGGCGACTGTCCCTGCATAGGATGCTTTTCATCAATTGGAACGTACAAAGCTGTTCCATAAGTTTCACTTGTAGATGTATGAACTATCTTTTGTACACCATATTCTAAGCAGGCCTCAAGCACATTTGTAGTGCCCTCAACATTGGTTTTAACATAAGCCATTGGTGAAAGATATGAGTATGGAATAGCTATAAGTGCTGCTAAGTGAAAAACTACATCCTGGCCTTTTATAATTTTTTTCATGCCATCATATTCCCTAACATCACCTGTAACCACATTAATACTGTCTTTAACATTTTTATCAAATGTATCAATCCAGCCCCAGCTATTAAAAGAATTATATTGCACAAGTGCCGTAACATTAGCTCCAAGTTCAACAAGCCTTTCTGTTAAATGGCTTCCAATAAACCCTTCAGAGCCTGTTACAAGAACCTTCTTTCCCTTTAATTCCATAAGGTTTCCTCCTAAAAATATTTATTAACATCATCATTTGCTTTTTTATAATCTGTAATTTGTCCTATATCAGCCCAATATTCTTTTATATGGTAAATTCCAGCTTTCAAATTATCCTGTATTGCATCTTTAATTAAATCAGTCATATTATATAGCACATTATCTGGTATATAATCAATAATATTAGGATTTAAAGCATAAACTCCGCTGCTTATATAAAAGCTGTATGTAGGTTTTTCTTCAATTGATTTTATGGACTTTCCGTTTGTTGAAATAACTCCATATGGAATTGTCATCTCATAATTTCTTGAGCCAACAGTTATATCATTATTATTTTCCATATGATCATTTAAAAAATCATCAAAATCAATCCCAGTTAATATATCACCATTTATAACAATAAAGGGTTTATTTAGCTTTTCCTTAGCAAGTTTTATTGAGCCTGCAGTTCCAAGTTTCTTTGGTTCCCAGACATAATCTATATTAACATCAAATTGTTTTCCATCTTTAAAATAATCCTCTATAACATCACCCATATAATTTAAAGAAATAATAAAATTTTTAAACCCATATTCTTTAAATTGCTCAATAATAGTTCGTAAAATTGGTTTATCTCCAACATTTAACATGGGCTTAGGTGTTTTTTCTGTTAAAGGCTTTAGCCTTGTCCCACGCCCCCCTGCCAATATAAATACATAATTATCCTTTTCTTTATAGGATATTAAGTCGTCTAAAAAGTATAAATCAGTTAAAACACCTTCCTCATCTAAAACAGGAAGATGCCTTATTTTGTATTTCAGCATGATTTCTTTTGCTCTTTTTTTGCTTTCAAATTTATTTACATATTTATAATTTTTATTATAAATTCCTTTTATGCTTTCATTAATATTTTTACCATTTATTAATGCTCTTCTAATATCCCCATCTGTAATCAATCCCTTTACTTTGAGGCCATCCTCCACAACAATTGCAGCACCTATCACATTCTCATCAATTAATTTCATAGTTTCTTTTATTGTTGCATTTTCTTTTATACAATATTTTTTGAAATCTATATTCATAATCCTCACCTGCATTTAATAATTTTAGCTGGTACGCCAACTGCAGTAGTATTATCATTTATGTTGTTTATAACAACAGAGCCAGCTCCAACTACCACATTGCTGCCTATATGTACCCCTTGAATTATAGAACTGCCTATACCTATATGAGTATTATTTCCAATAATCACACCACCCGCAATACAAACACCTGGTGAAACATGAGTATTATTTCCAATCACACACTCATGCTCAACTATTGATGAAGTATTAATAATACAGTCTTCTCCAATTAAGGCTCCAGGGTTTATTACAGCTCCTGCCATAACACATGTTCCCCCTCCTATTTTTGCATAAGGTGAAACAATAGCAGTGCTGTGAACTAATAAGGGCATATTAAAGCCTATATCCTTTAATCTTCTGGTTGTTTTATTTCTAACGCTGATATCCTTTATTCCGCCAACACAATTAAATGCATTTCTTACTCCTTTATTATATATATCAGCTAAAATCTCATCGCTGCCTAAAATTGGTATATCAAGTATGCTTTTTTTTATTAAATCTTTATTGTTTTCAACTATGCCAACAATATTAAAGTTATTATTGCTTCTTATTATATCAATAATAACTTTGCAGTGTCCACCAGCTCCAACTAAAACTATATCCTCCATGTTTTTCCCCTCTTAATAGGTAATTTTCTTTTGAATTAAATTCCTGTCTATTTTAATATCATTTAATATCTTAACTATTCTGCCGCTTGCATTGCCATCGCCATAGGGATTAATGCATTTATCTAAACTCTTTATATAATTATCATCATAAAGAGATTTATTTATTGCATTTATAATTTCTTTCCTCGAATAAGCTGCATCCATAACATTAATTCCCCTTAATCTCCCATTTTGCCTTGTTCCAATGTTAACCACAGGAAGTTTAAAGCTTGCAGCTTCAATAATGCCTGAAGAAGAATTCCCAACCATAACATCTGCATTATTTAATAAATTTAAATAATCATATTGGGATAAATTTTTATAAACCTTTATAAAGCTGTATTTTTGCCTATACTCTTCAATTCTCCTTATTATCATTCTACCACCGCTGTCACTATTAGGATAAGTTATAACTGTCTGTTTTCCAATTGAAACAATTGCATTAAGCGTTTCCCTTATTTGAAAATCCACATCATCAATTTCAGTTGTAACAGGATGCTGTGTCATTAAAATAATTTTATCATCTTTTAAACCAAATTTATTTAAAAACTCTTCCCTTGACATGTATTTTGTGCTTTTAATCACATCTAATCCTGGTGCCCCCACCACAAATACATTTTCCTCTTTTTCTCCCATTTTTATAATTCTATTCCTGCTATCTTCGGTTGCGGGAAAATGAATATGAGAAAGTTTTGTTATAGCATGTCTAATAGATTCATCAACTGTTCCGGATACTTCCCCGCCATGAATATGTGCTACAGGAATATTCATATAGCATGCAGCAATGGCAGCAGCAAGCATTTCACCCCTATCTCCTAAAACTAAAACTATATCAGGTTTTAATCTCTCAAAACTTTGAGCAGCGTACATGATTGAAAGCCCAACTGTTTTAGCCATAGATGAGCCTGTATCTGAAGAAAAAACCGTTTCAAATTTATCAGAAATTTCAAATCCGTCCTTTTCAATTTCTTTAATTGTCATGCCAAAATCCGGGCAAAGATGCATACCGCAAACAATCAGCTGCAGCTTTAAATTTTGGCTGCTGTCAATAGCCTTAAGTACAGGATATAAAATTCCATAATCTGCTCTGGTACCTGTTATAACTGCTACCTTTCTCATAAAATCACTCCTCAATCATTAAAAAATGGATTTGTTCATCCTCTTCAATATCCCGTTTAGCCCTTTTGTTTATTATATAATTATAATCTTTAGGAGAAATTCCGCTGCCAGGTCTTTTAAATGAAATGTCCTCTTTCCTTATTATTTCCCCTTTTTTAATAAATCTTGATGCAACTATACTTTTTCTTGCAGCTGTTTTTACATCCTCTTCATCTGCTGTACATTTTTTTATTCCGTCCCCCATTGCCTTTTCAACATTTCTAATCGCCCTAACCATAGCATTAAGCTCCTCTACATCAAGGGATGCTTTATGATCTGGCCCTTCAGAATTCTTATTTAATGTGAAATGCTTTTCAATTATACAAGCTCCTTTAGCTGCAGCTGCAATAGGAATTTCTATTCCTTCCGTATGATCAGAATAACCAACTGGAAGCTTAAAAGCAGCTTTTAATGTATCTATTGCATTTAAGTTTACAGTTTCAAGCTTTGCAGGATAATTTGAAGTACAGTGGAGAATATAAATTGAGCTGTTTCCCATATCCTTAATTGCCCTAAT
>DHEX01000004.1 GCA_002400085.1 Clostridiaceae bacterium UBA4839
ATCATCAGCCTATTTACCATTTAAAAATCAACTTTTTACCACTTTGCATTACATTTTCTCCAAACAATCACTTATTTCCCTTTAATTAATGTTCTAACTTTATAGCTTTGTATTTTTGTGGGCTTGTACGCTTTAAAAATAGGCATAACAAATAAATCCTCTTTTGAAAACAAAATGGGTTTTATTAAAATTTTCTCTATTTTTTAAAAAACAATTTCTTTTTTAATAGAGTAGTATAAATACTCCCTCAAGCTGCAGCTGCATGTTCTATAATAAATTTATTTATTATATCCCTATACCTTTCATCTTTTGATATAATATCTACTCCAATGCAGCAAAGTTTTGATACTCTTGACTGAGTGATATTCCCAAAAAATTTGCATATGTCACTGCACCTGTAGTTACAGAGACTTCTCATTAAGAGTGCAGCTAATGCTCTTGCAACCTTGGTATTCCTGCTGTTTTTTATATGCAACATTACTTCATTTACCCCAGTTTCCTCTGCAATGAATTTTGCTATATCCTTCGGGTCAAAATCCCTTACTATTATCTTTCTTTCGCTTTTATACTCTGTCTTTTCATCTTCAAATTCCACTTCTTCTTTTTTAATTCTGTCATCATCACATATATACACAAATTTAAGATAGTCTTCTCTTGCCTTCTTTACATTTTGATCAAACATTTGCATTATAAAGCCTTCATCAAGTAGCCCTGTGTCATCCTTTTCAAGCCCAAGATACACTTTTAAACTTGAATATTTATATTTTTCAGGGCATTTCTCATATCCATTTATTTTTAGTGGATTATTATGAATATATGCAGATAAAGTAAGCAGATATTCGCCTGTACCTACTATCTTGCTTTTAAATCTGTCTTGAAATAAATGCCCATGCCTTTCATGGTTTTTATTAAATGTTTGAGCATATTTAAAATTCAGTCCATGCATTATTTTCGATATGTCAGCTCCCATAGGATCAATTATGAAATGGGCATGATTGGTCATTATACAATAGGCATACACTTTAAAGCCATAGGTTTTCTGATATTCTTTCATAAGATTTAAGTAATCATTTTTGTCATCATCTTTTTTAAACAGGGGTATCTCGGTTATACTCTTTACCATTACATGATATACAGCATCTTTGTCTTTTAATCTTGCGCATCTAGGCAAGAAAACCACCTCATTTCAGTTAATTTTTACTATTTATAGTATTTACCTAAAATGAGGTGATTATTCAAAATATATGATAAAACAGAAGAATACTTATCTGTCCCTAATTTTCCTAATTTTCTAAACAAGATACTAATCCTATTTTCATCTTTACCAGATCTCCCTATAAAAATGTTTTTAAGATGATTTTCGGAAATAAATTACGTCTTACGAATCTACGATAATTCATTTCTTGATCTGTTCTGCCGCTAATTAAAGATTTTTTAGTGATTGTATTATCTGATACACTAAAAATAGCTGCTATTGATATATTTGCTATTTTTGCGGCACGAAAAGCTGCTGCCGTTTCCATTTCAATTACATTGCAATTCATATTTAAAATCGTGTCAATGTGAGCAAATTGTGCAACAATTGTATCTATACTAAAATTTCTTCCAAGATGCCACTTGACATTATTTTGTTCACAAACACTTCCCGTTATGGATTTGATTGTTGATAGCAACTCAAAATCCGGATATACTTTTTCTCCCCAATAATCATTTTTTAAATTATCAGTTGCTATATATCTGCTTGCACCATCACCACATATGCTGAATTCAGGAATAACGATATCACCAATACCGATTTTTTCATCAAGTGACCCGGCAGAGCCAATAAAAATAACTTTCTGGCATTTTGTTACACCTAAAGATAACATGGCATCCATTAAAACAGGGGCTCCAATTCCTGTTTTAATATAAGTAATTTTTGCTTTATCAGCAACAATGTTCCATACTTTAACCGCCGAAAAATCCGATTCACTTAAATACTCCGCTTTCCCTAAATCGGGGAGGGAAGAGGGTTCCCACCATGGAGCAAGAATCACATTTTCATGAACTTGTTCTGGAGGTATACCTATACCATGAACACAGATATCTTTTTCTGTTGAGCCGAATCTTTTCATCCCATTTATAATTGTTGCATAATTCACAATAAATACCGCCCTTCACTAAATATAAACAATCTTTGCGCTATTTCTGCTACACCCAACCTTATCTTTCAACCGCTGTAAAAATAGGAATCATTTTTTAATGAATTCCCGTAAAACTTTTTAAGCATGGATTTACTCTCACTATTTAAATAATCCTTATCATATATTTAACATTATTCTCCACAAGTATAGGTATCCCTTTTATCTCTTCAATAATTTGTATAGCAAAAGCATCAGATATTAACTCTGATGCTTTCTAATGCCCTTACAGCTCCATTTCATTAAGGATATCCTTAAGCTTTTTCAATTCTTCAGCTGATAAAGTAACACCTTTACCCATTTTCTTATGTTCAGGATCCCAATCTCTCAAATCATATTTAGGCTCCTTATCGTTCCAAGAAACTAAGTTTAATTCCTTCTTCCAGCCTTTTGGTGATTCTGAAAGAGCTCCTATGGTTTGCTTAATTCCAAACTTTATATCTGACATTTTTAATTTACTCCTTTATATTTGAATTTTAATTGTTTGCATATCAACGGTCTGATTTTTAGCAACTTAAAGTTGCACACATTTTGAATATTCTACCACATCATTATTTTATTGCCAAGTAATATTATATGGATAATCTTTGCTTCACATTATTTCTACAAATGTAGCACAAAATATAAAGAATGCAAACTATTTTATATAAAGTTTTTTCAACATTTTACCTGAATTCAATTAATTGCTAAGATATTTTTTTATTATTTGCTTAAATTTATCTTCACCTTCCAAGCTACTAAATGCACTATTAGGAATCCAAAAAATCGCTGAATTTTTATTCGATATTCCTATATAGTTATTAGTCTCAATAATATCAAAATTACTTATTTTTTCCCATTCTATAAAAATAACCACATCGCTATTTTCAAGGAAAATTCCTTTATCAGATAAAATTACACTTTTTTCTGATTTAGGATCATAATAAGTCTTACTGTCAGCCAATGTTTTTTTGCATATTTTACTGATTCCTTTTAAATCTATTTTACTATGCTTGTGTTTTGTTTTACTAATATATAGAGAACATACTAACCCAAGAAATGATACTACTGTATATAATGTAATGCCCACGATATACGACCATATACAGCAAATCGAGAATATAGCAGGGGATATGAATTGCAAAAACTTATGTATTTTCTTACCCCGTGAACTATTCTCCGTGTTATACATATAAAAATATTCTTCATCTTCTATAGAATAAGTAAATTTTAGCTTTAGGAAAGTATTTTCAAACAAGAACATTGGTAGAGGATGCTTGTTCTTGTCAATCATCTTATGCTCTAATGCATCGACTAATTGTAATTTTTCATTTTCATTTTTGAAATCGCTTGAAATCAATGGTATCAAAATTTTTTTATTTAATCCAAACTTAATCGATAAAAGAAAATTTGATTCAAGTTTTATGCTTTTTATGGCTGTCCATCCTATATATATTTCAGATATATCCGATACAATAGCAATACCATCATCGCTTATAGAAATTTTAAAACCTTTTATTTGCCGGTTTTGCATATATGAGTTATTATACATAATAGTTTCAAAATTCCATTTTAATGAGTTTACTATTAATTTTTTTATTAAACTGTTTTTATTATTTGTTCTGATACTGTGTATATAACTGTCCTTATTTATTTGATATTGAAATTGCATTTTCCTTAGTCATCTCCAATTTTTACAAAATAGAAAAACATGTATATCTATTTTGTAACTTAAAACAATCTTTATTTCATCATTTTCTACTTATTTACATTATATTATATATTTCATCTGCTAACCTCTCAACTGGTAATTTTATCTTTTAGCTCTATTTTTCAAATTTTATTCCGTCACTTTCGATATATTCCATTGAATAGTCATTAATATTTACTTCTCGCAATGTTCTTGCTATTAAATCCGAAACTTCTTTTGCATCACTTTCTTTAAATCCTCTAATCATATTAAAATTCCCCTTTCATTTCCAAAAGCACCAAATAAAAAAAGCTATCTCCTTGATTATTATTTCAAGGACAATAGCTATACGTTTCGTGTTACCCACCTTAATTCATCTATATTTTACAATATAGACCTCTTGCAAGTACGGAATATAGTTCAATACCCTGGTGTTATAATGGGCACTCCAATATTCTATAAAGCATGTTAACTGCAAATTGAAATTTGTTAGCCCTTTAATCCTCTCGCTTGTCTATCCATATCCTCGATTACGATATCATAAATTTCGCCAAGAGTTGAACAGTATTCTAATACTTTCCATGGTTCATTTGTATGAAAATGAATCTTAATAAGTTCTTCACCACCTACAGCCAATAAGCAGTCTCCTTTAAAGTTGTTTTTAAAATAATCATTGATTGCATCTTCATCAAGATTTTCTCCTTCAATTAATAATTGGGTGTCATATCTGAATTCTAACATCTTTTTTCCCTCCATAAATTCTAATTTATTTTATTTTAATTATAACACCTTAAATAAAAGTGAAAAATCTAGGTACTCTTTTCCAGTTTGAGCAAAATCTTTTACAGGCTTATATCTGAAAAAATGGAATTCGCCCTTCCTATGAACTTGTTCCCATAAAAGGATAAAATCATGTTTTAAAGTTCCGACTTTAAATATAAAAATGACACCTAAGCATCATAACCATTTACATTTGAGGACAAAATTAGATACATTTTTATAACCAAGTTTACTATAAAAATGTTCATGATGTTGGTCGTTTACGGCTTCTAACTGTATACTCATTGCGCCCATTTTTTTTACTCTTGCCTCCAACTCTCTCATAAAAGCTGTACCTATACCTTTGTTCTGGTATTGGGTTCCTACAACAATTTCAATTAAATTATAGACTTGACCATCATCATATTGTTCAAAATACCCCATGGAAAAAGCAATAATCTTTTGATTCTCCAGCATAATTAAACAATATGAATCCTCCCGGCTCCATACTTGATGAATACGCTTATAAGTTGTACTTTCATTCCATTCGCCATCTTCTTTTTTATTATAATATTCAATATACAATGGCACAATTAAAGATATATCCGCCTCATCCATAAGTTTATACTGCATATGTTAGTCCCCTTCCCACATAAATTTTTGCCTTTTTAATTAACGTTTATTTCCCCCTTGATATCAATACCACGCACCCAACATAGCTTGAGGGGATAGAACGAATGTCTTTTGGACTATCTCGGAAGCATATCCATGATATTTTTGGCACTACCGGTAGACAAGAACATATCACATATTTTTATATTTTCATAAAAATGTGTGATATATATTAATTATATTATATTATGTAATAAGGATAGTTTAAATATCTTTGATTTGTTAAAATCGCCTGTTTCTTACTGTTAATACTCCTGCGCAGTGTGATATTTTAATATATGTGCAGCAATATTTATCATTAAGAATTTCTTTAATTTCTTCTGCTACAAAATAAACCTCATCATTATCCCAAAGCTCTTTATATCTTGCTTTGCTCCTCTCTAATTCATCTCTTGTTTCAAATGAAATATCACCTATTATTATCTTTCCTTTTGGACTTAAAATATTAAAAAGCGATTTTATAAAACTAATTTTTTCTTTATCTGTTAAGTGGTGAATTGCATATGTACTAATTATATAATCAAAACGGCTGTTCTTAATTTCATCGGGTAATCCTTTAGAAAAATCCCAACTTATTAATGTTGCATTGGGCATTTTGCGTTTCGCAATATTTATCATGTTATTTGAAAAATCAATACCTGTAATACTATAACCATCATTGTATAATTTAGTTGTTAATATTCCAGTTCCAAATCCAATATCTAAAACATTAGAGCCATTTTGCTCTCTTACTTGGTTATAAATATAATTTAATACATCTTTATAACCTGCAAACGGATATTCATTATTTTCTTCGCTAATATTTACACTCTTGTCATAGTCGCCTGCCCATAAATCAAAACCTTTATTGTTCAACATTTTTCTTATCCTCTATTCTTAAATCTAAATTAATTTATCCTACCCACACCTACGAAATAATATAAGAAAGCTTCAAATTAAAAACTACCGAACTACACACTCAGCATGGCTTAGACTGGTGACGGAGTATATTTCAGAAGCAGTCGCTTGTAAGTGCATTTTTTCTGCTTATATCTACTTCCAATCTGATATATTGTATTTACCCAATAGTTCCCGTGATAATTTCATGCCTTTATCTGTAATTGCTACGGATTTGGAACGGAAGCTTCCCTGTCGGATATAGTCTTCCTCATCCAATTCATTAATAATATCAAAATCATATCCCTTCCAAGC
>DHEX01000021.1 GCA_002400085.1 Clostridiaceae bacterium UBA4839
AAGATATTATAAAATTACCTGTACAAAATATATGTGAAGATAATTGTCATTTATATTTATGGACAACAAATAATTTTTTACCAAAAGCTCTTGAAGTTATGAAAGCATGGGGATTTACATACAAAACAATGATAACATGGGGTAAAGATAAATTTGGATTAGGGCAATATTTTAGAGGGCAAACTGAACATTGTTTATTTGGAGTTAAAGGTCATTTACCATATAAAATTATTAATAATAAAAGACAACAGGGAACTACATTGCTATTATCTCCAAGACGTAAACATAGCCAAAAACCAGATGAAATGAGGTCAATGATTGAAAAAGTTAGTTATGAACCAAGAATAGAATTATTTGCTAGAGAGCACTTTGAAGGCTGGGATTGCTGGGGTAATGAAATTGAATTTAAGGAGTGATATACATATATAATTATGATAAAGATGGATATTTCAAATGTGACAAGTGTGGAGAACCCTTATATGATGGTGATCCCTATATTGTAATTGATTCTGAACGAATTTGTATGAATTGCATTAATGATATGATTCGATATGCATCTTTTGAGGATTCTGATGAATGTGAATATCAAAATAGAATACAACACGAAAGGAGTGAATTGAATGGATTTTAAAAATATTCAAATATTCAAACCTTATGATGAAGAACAACATTTTTATTTATCAAATTCAGTAAATAAAATTATCCAATTATTAAATAATTCTCCTGTTGTAGATATAAATACAAATGAATGTGTAGGCTCTATTTTAAATTCACAATACAATAAAACCGATTCTACATTTTATGGTGATGTTTATATTTCCGATGAATATCTACAGTATCAATCATTTGAAATAATCAAACAAGAAATTAATTATGATGATGAAATCAAAAATGGGAAACTTTGTGCTATAGGAATTGTTACCTATATTAAGGAGGTGAAACAAAATTAAAATACCTAAAAATCAAGTTGTTAAAGTAACATTGCATGATATTCGTGGAACACCAAGATATGTAATTTGTCAAAATAATTATTCTGGTGATTTTATTTTATATCAAATTCAGAATAACAAATTAGAAAAAATTTCAACAAGTAATAATCCATTAAAACTTGACGATTATGTTGAAAGTCATTTATAAGTCAAAATAGAAAGGATGCGATTATATTAATTCGCGTAAACACAAAGTAAATAAACGAAACATTGTTGTCTGTGCTATTTTTAGTGCCTTAATTATTAGTTCAACTGCTGTATCGTGTTATTGGTATCATAGTTATACAGCACAAACATCAATATTAAATCAAAAGGTAAATAACTATCATATAGAATTAAGTGCTAAAACTGCACAAATAAGTAAACTAAATAAAACTAGTAGCCAACTTTCTAAAGCATTACAGGACGAAAAATCACAGTGTAATAAACTAGAACAATCAAATGAAAATTATCAATCTCAAATTAAATCTTTACAACAAGATATTCAAACTAAATCAAATAAGATTGAGAGTTTACAAGAACAATTAAAAAAAATCAATCCTTGAGAAATGGAGATGACTCACAACAATCCGTTGATACAACCAAAAACAAGGCAACGGTACAAAGACAATTTAGAATTACATTTTATGCAGGAGATGGAATTACTGCAAATGGAACTAAACCCATCCCATTGACTACTTGTGCTGCAGGATATGGAATACCAATAGGAACAAAAATTAACGTACCATCTATTGGTATTCTAACGGTTACAGACAGGGGAAACCCTAGTGTAGTAACAGATAACGTATTAGATGTTTTCGTATCTGGAACAGAAGCAGAAACAATGGATATGGGTGTAAGATATGAAAACTGTATAATCTTAAATTAAGGAGAATATTATGGAGAATTATAAAATCAGAAATGCTTTGTATGTTGGAGATACAGTTTATACAATTGGAGAAACAGTAAAACTAATATCAAAAGAAAACAAAACAAAACAAAACAATCACAGGTAAGATTTTTAATTTTTACGAAGGTCAGATAGTTTTAACCTGTGAAAATATTTTTGAACCAGACGGTGGATTTGAATATTGCTTAAATGATATTAAATCAATCGAAAAAGTTAGTGAAAAGGAGTAATCAAATTATCAATGACAAATCATGAACGTTATCGAAAAGAATTAGCAAATAAAGATGTAAATTATATGTGTTATTTCAAATATCCACACGAATGTCAGTATCACGGTTCATTGAAATTGACACATGAGCAAATGAAAGAATACATAACCGCAAGTGATAAAGATAAATATTTACGCAGTATCAATAAAACATTTTCTTTGGAGGGTTAAATGAAAGTAAGATTAATTGACGTATCACAGCATCCGCTTGAAACACTAGATGAATTTGCATCGGCATCATACAACACAGATGTTTCTAAATTTAAGAAAGTTGGCAAGCTACTTGATGTGTGCACAGCTTCAGGACATACATCTGTACAGGAAAGCATTTGGTTTGTGTTCCATATTGAAGATGTATCACGGTCACTACTTGCACAGTTTACACGTCACCGAATGGCAGGATATTGTGTGCAATCTCAACGATATGTAGACCAGAGTAAATTTCAGTATATTACACCTAAAACTATTTCAGACAATCCAGAAGCAAACCATCTTTACGCATTACATATGGCAAATACAAGAGAAGAATATAAAACCCTTGTAAATGATTATAGAGTGCCCAAAGAGGACGCTAGATACCTTCTACCCGAAGCCACAACGACTTGTATTAATTATTCAGTAGATTTACGGTCATTGATTGAGGCTTCACATCAACGGCTTTGTAATCGTGCTCAATGGGAGATTCGAGAATTATTCAACTCATTTAAAAAGATTATTTATATGACTGTGGATATTCCACGATATGGAGAAGCAAGAATTAGTAAGTATCTTGTTCCTAAATGTGAAACTAATCTTGATTGTCCATTCTGCACAGAACATAATTCATGTGGGAAACATCCTAAACTAAAAGAAATTTATCAAGTATATCTCAATCATAAAAATGATAAGGAGGCATAAATAAACGCAGGAATATCAGCAGGATTTTCATTTGTAGTAATAATTGTATTCGGAATTATGTGGGCACTTTTAGATAATGAGGGAAGAAAAGGCTCATCAGCAGCAAAATTCATATCTGGACTGTCAATAATATCATTATTTGTATTTATATTTGGTAGTTTGATTTATGGAAAAATTGCAAGCGAAAGCATGACGCACATAGAGAAAACTTCAACCACTCAAATTTATTCCTTGTCCGCGCAAACGAATACAGAGGGTTCAGTAAACGGCGGGTTATTCTGCATTAGTGGTTCATGTGGCGGTGTAGATTACTACTACATGATGAAGCAAAAGGATGATGGGTACGAAAAAATCAAAGTACCGTGTTCTAAA
>DHEX01000010.1 GCA_002400085.1 Clostridiaceae bacterium UBA4839
CTTTTGTCCCATTTTTCTACATAGCCGCCTGTTGCCCATTCCGCCATTACTACGGATTCGCCTTGTTTTAATTTTATTTTCTTTTGAGGCCTGTCACTTAATTCATTATTGTTTATAGTATATAAAAGTATAGTGCTGTCTGTAATTACAACAGCTATATCCTTGTTAGGAGAGGTATATGCATCAATTACATCGGGTACCTTAGCTTTTATTGAGTTCCAAGGTATACTGAGCTCATCATAATTAATAAGCCTTGAAGGTGGTACATATCTTATATTAAAATCTTCATAAGAACTTCCATCTATAAAATTTAATCTCCCTACCATTACCCAATGCCCATTTCTTCTAACTATTGCAAAATTTTCTTCCAAAGGAACTGTATCAATATTACTTTTTCTATCTTTATTAAGAGAAGTCCTAAAAACGCCTGCTTCATCCATTAAGACTTTTTTACCATTTTCACCTGCTATATCTGATATCTTAACTGCTTTCGCATTTTCGACATCATCAATTGGAAGAACCTCATACACTGCCTTTTTAATATCAGTCCCCCCATTTTTGTTCATTTCATACTCTTTATATTCGGTGGAAACATAATCATTGCCTACACATAAAATAGTTCTTGAACTATTATATGTATTTGAAGCATTTATCTTATTATTTTTGTTCATAATCTTTGTTTCCTTGTCAACTGGGTATGAATAAATTGACTGTGCTTTTAAATTATTATTTTCTGTATTCTTTGTGCCTACCATCCAAAATCCACTTTTTCTCGGCAAAAAAATATTGTTTATTTCATAAACGCTGTTAAATTCTTTGTTGTTTGCGCTAACCCATAATGTCCTATATTTATAATTAGGAATTCCATCTTTATTATTTGTCTTATCATCATACCTTAATCCAATTAGTATTCCTGATTTTAATAATTTACCATGATCAGATTTTACCCCCATTTTCTTCTTATAATTATCAACAACCTTTTTATTATAATCTACGTCAATATCATCTGATACCTTTTTTAGCAATATAAAAGCACCATCAATATAAACTGCCATCTTATCATCAGTATATTTTATAAATTCATAAAAGAATCTGTCCTTTGATGTAACAGTTACTATTTGAACCTTATCTACATTTTCATCTAAAATATTTTCTTTTAAATTATATTCATTAGCAAGGTAATCCTTTAAATACACATTTTTTACTTTATATGAAGGATTCATACATATATCCTCATCAAACACACCAATGTCATCATTAAACTGTGCTATTTTCCCCACCCATTCCTCCATATCCTTGCTTGAAAAGGCTGTTGCATCTATTATATTATAATCAAATGCCGTCCACTTTCCAGCAATAGGTATTAATTTATTCTGGGGTGGTACTACTTTGCTTGTAGTCCCTGAACTATAGCTTAAACAGGAAGAAAATAGCATAGTCGATAGCAATAGAAGTGCCAAATATTTTTTCAACTTATCTCATCTCCCTTAAGCGGAAGCTTTATCACGACTTCTGTCCCCTTATCTATTTCACTATAAATATCCATAGTACCATTATGAAGTTTTACAATTTCATCCGATATTGAAAGCCCAAGTCCATTTTGTGATTTACTGCTTTTACCTTTGAAAAATTTTTCTTTTACTCTCGGGAGATCTTCCTTGCTAATTCCGCTTCCTGTATCTTTAACAGCAATATTTACATATTCTTGTTTATTTTTAACTGTAATCTTAACCTCACCATTTTCAGGGGTAAATTTAAAAGCATTGTCAATAACATTTATAAGCACCTGCTTAATCCTATTTTCATCTGCCATAATTTCTATTGAATCATCATCCTTTTCCAAAACAAAATTAATTTTTTCTCTTTTTGCTCTCGGCTCTAATTGTTTTTTAACCTTTTCAATAACATCAACAATATTGATATTTTTTACCCTAAGTGTAATTTTGTTTGATACAAACCTTGAAAAATCTAAAAGCTCTTCAACCATACCAGTTAATCTATCACTTTCCTTTTCAATTATGTCAAGACCATCCCTTAAAAGCTCCTTATCATCCAAATCAGTTGTATTTAAAGTAATAGCCCAGCCCTTTATTGATGTCAGCGGTGTCCTTAGTTCATGTGAAACTGATGATATGAACTCGTTTTTCAGCTCATCCTTATGGGACAGTTCTTCTGCCATAGAGTTTAATGTATCTGAGAGCTTACCTATTTCATCATCATATTTTTTTGTGCTCCGTGAACTAAGCTGCCCCGATGCCATTTTTTCAGCAGCCTTAGTTACTTCTTCAAGAGGTTTTACAATCGTATTAGCCAAAAAGTAACTTAGCACACCGGATATTAAAATTACAAGCAATCCAATTGATATGTATATATATGATATAAACTTTATTTCCTTATTTACTTCTCTTAATGATGTTATAAATCTAAGAACCCCAATTACTTTATTGTTATATTTTAATGGATATGAAATTGCCATAACCTCTACATCATCATAATCCACATTTCCTATCCATTTACCAAGTTCTCCCCCAATAGCTTTCTTTACATCCGGCATATTAGCTACATTATTAGATACTGCTCCAATAGAGTCCATCAGCACATTCCCTGACATATCAATAATTTGTACTTCAGAGGTAGTTTTTTCCCAAAAAACATCTACATTATTAAGTACATTAGATTCTAATGAAGACATAGAAAAATATTTATCATAAAAATCTGAAGAAAGTTTTATTTGATTTGTAACAACATCCTCTAAATTTTTATAACTATAATGTTTTTCTGCATTTATCAAAAACATTTCTAAAATACATACTGTTATTATAATAATCAGCATAAAATTGCCNNAATATGCCATCTATATCCTGTCCCCCAAACAGTTTCAATATACGAAGGCTGTGAAGGATCCTCTTCTATTTTTGTTCTTATTCTTCTTACATTTACATCCACAATTTTAGAATCTCCAAAAAAATTATATCCCCATACCATATTCATAAGGTCATCCCTTTTAAAGGCCTTTCCAGGGTTTTGTATGAATATTTTCAATAGGGAATATTCAGTAGGTGTAAGCACTATTTCCTCATCGTTTTTATATAATTTTCTTGAATAAACATCCAATTTAAAAGGCTTACTTTCTACAATGCCGTTATCTGTAACTTTTTTGTCCATTCTTCTTAAAAGTGATTTTATACGAAGTACAAGCTCCATAGGGTTGAAAGGCTTAATCATATAGTCATCTGCCCCATACTCAAGACCCATTATTTTATCCATATCCTGGCTTCTTGCAGTGAGCATTATTATGCCAATATAAGGATATTCTTTCCTTAAAGTTTCACATACTTTAAATCCATCAATACCAGGCAGCATAATATCAAGTACAACCACGTCCACTTTTTCAGCCATTACCTTATCAAGACCTTCTTCTCCCGAACTAGCTTCAAGAACATTGAATTTTTCTCTTTGAAGGTTTACTTTTATAAACTTTCTAATTGAATCTTCATCTTCCACAAGAAGGATATTATATGTATTTTCGCTCATTTAATCACCTCATAAATAATATCTTTCTTAAAATTATATCATATCTATCTGCTATATAATCAACGATAGCATTTATTAGCTCCTAAAAAGTTACAAAAAAAATAAGGAATAATTACAAAACAGTAACAAAAATGGTTATCCATCAGGTGGTTCTTAGGAAAGCTTTTAAGAAGGCGTAGTAGCTGTTATCCCCATCTTGAAGAGTTAATGGTATTACAAATGTCACCCATCAAATAATGAACAAATTACAGCGAAGATAAGAAAAATATATGGAATGAACATATGTAGGGAGCGGTCTTGACCGTTACGCCCCCCACGATTCCCTGCATTCCCCAGAGGGACGGTCAAGACCGTCCCCTACAGCATAAACTTTGATAAATACCAATTTGCAATCTCATTTCCATATAATATAGCAATATAGGCTCCTATAGACATGAAAGGGCCAAAAGCGAAATAGTCTTTCATACTCTTTTTCTTCAGCATAACCAAAATAATTCCAGTAAGCCCGCCAATAATTATAGATAAAGAAAGAGCAGTTACAGTTAATTTTAATCCTAAAAAGATGCCGATTAATCCAGCGATTTCAGCATCCCCGGCTCCCATTCCGCCTTTTGAAATTAAAATAATTAAGCCAATAACTGCAAAGCCAAACATTGCACCAAATATGCAATCCATAAAATTATGCCCCAAAAATATATTTATAATAATAAATATACTACCAAAAATCATACCTGCAATTATACTGCTTGTATAAACATCTGTTGTATAAAAATCAATAAATCCAATTACAATCATAAATCCTGTTAATACTGTATATTTAAAGAAATTTAAACTGATTCCATACCTTAAGTAAATTAATAAAAATGAAAATCCCGTAAGCAGTTCTATTATTGGATATTTTATAGATATTTTTTCTTTGCAGTATCTGCATCTTCCTCTTAAAAAAATATAGCTTAAAACAGGAATCATATCATAAAATTTCAACCTATTATTGCAGTGTGTACAGTGCGAAGGAGGAAATACAATTGATTCTCCCCTTGGTATTCTATAAATACAAACATTAAAAAAACTTCCAAATGCAAGTCCTAAAATAAATACAAAAGTACCCATATATCCTCCCATGTTTTCCTTATCTTGCATATAGCTTTAGTATATATTATTTTTTTAAAAACGCAATCATCAGGTAAAAAGGGACGATCAAGAACATCATCAGATGCCCGTAGTCATTATAAATTTCTGATAAAATTATAGTCAATTTCATTAAAGGATTTAATTATTTTATCTGCCATGGATATGTCCTGATTAAAAGAATTAGGATTTTTATATCCAATACAGGTAATTCTAGCATTTTTAGCAGCAAGAACGCCATTATGTGAATCTTCAACGACAACAGCATTCCTACAAGGCACATTTAGCTTATCTGCTGCATATAAAAATATATCCGGCTCAGGTTTACTTTTTAAAACCTCATCGCCTGTAACTATAACATCAAAATATTGATATAAATCAAATATATCCATAACAGTATTTACAATATCCACCCCTGATGATGAGGCTACCGCAAGCTTAAAACCATTTTCATGCAAGCTTATAATTAATTCTTTTACCCCATCAATAGGATTTATTTTTCCCCTTTGAGATTCTAAAAATTCTACAAATTTACTTCTATTCATTTCCATAAGCTCATCAACTGTCTGCTTCAATCCATATTTCTTCTTCAAAACACTCCACATATGATAAGAAGTAACCCCAACAAATGACTTGTGCTCCTCAATTGAAACATCTATACCTAATTCCTTATTAATATCCTTTTCAATTTCATAATAAAAAGGTTCGCTGTCAATAATAACTCCATCCATATCAAATATAACTGCTTCCTTCATCATTTTTACCTCCCTTGATTTAAATTTATCCCAACCCTTATTATAATTTTAAAACAAAAAGTTCACAACTAATGTTTTAAGTTGTGAACCTTTGGCTAATTATTAAGCAAGCTCAGCCAGCATTGTCAATTTCTGCTTTTAAATTATTTAGCAAGCTCTACTGCAAGTTTAGAAGCTAATTTTGCATTATTATAAACAAGCTTGATATTAGTTTCAAGACTGTCTCCGCCTGTTATATCCTTTATCTTGGAAAGAAGGAATGGAGTAGTTTCCTTTCCCTTTATTCCTTTCTCATTTGCTTCCTTAACTGCTTCTCCTATAGCTTTATTTATTGTTTCATAGTCCATTTGATCTTCTTCTAAAACAGG
>DHEX01000096.1 GCA_002400085.1 Clostridiaceae bacterium UBA4839
CCCATTTAATTCACATTATAACAGGGTTTATGGAAATGTCAATTTGTAAATAAAATGTTAACGGAATCCATAAACCCTTGAAACTTCTATAATCTCTATGTCATCGATCCCTGGGGGTTTTTACACTACTGGAGGTCGACGACATTATATATGCTATATTATAAAATAATCCTCATCATCTTTTCTCTTAAAGCCAGTTTCAAAACTATAATAATCTTCACAAGCTTCTCTTGTAATGTTGGGCATACCATAATCATTTATGTTTAAAATATCCTTAAAATTTATAGGTATTGAAATTGTGTAATCTTTTATCCTATTTTTAATTTGAAGATACTTTTCCCTCTTTCTAATAAAATCCTTTTCAGATAAAGCATCTAAAAAATCATTATAAACTTCTTCTGCCTCATCATCTATCTGCATATATACATCTATATATCCAGGATGCCCTGTTATTAGTGAAAAGTTGCCTATAGAAAATTCATCATCCTTATCATAAAAATGCAATTTTTTAATAGAATTTAAATACTTATCTGATATATCCATGTTCTTGTTACTTCTAACCTTTTTAAAATACTCCATGATAATTTCATAAAACATTTTTTCCTCAATATTCTCATGCTTAGACAATATATCCATTGTTATATTTATAATTGTATTACCATATACATAATTCCCATAATATTTCCCACCATCATCCACCATAGTTATCACACGAACATCTTTAATTTCTCCACTATTATTTCTATTACATCTTCCTGCTGCCTGAATAATAGAATCGAGAGGTCCAATATCCCTTATAACTTCATCAAAATCAAAATCTACTCCTGCTTCAACTACTTGAGTTGAAACAACAATTATTTTTTCTCTATTATCCAGTGCATTTTTTATTTCAGCTATTCTTTCCCTTCTATGTATTGGAATCAAGTTTGTAGAAAGATAGTATATTTTTCTACCACAATTCTTCAAATCATTATATACTTCAAGGGATTGTTTTATAGTATTGCATATAATTAAATAAGATTTTTCTTCAAATTCATCCAAAAATTCATCTGTAAATTCACTTACCTTTACTTTTCTGAAATCCTTAATTATTCTTGTTCTATTGAACTTTTTAAAATACTCCTTAGAATCTTCAAGAAGTTCAACACTTTCAGCTAAAAGAATCGGTTTTGTAGCTGTCATCGTAATAATTCTTAAATCAAGAAATTCAGCTGCACTTTTCAGCATATAATCAACTAAACCATAGTATTCAATAGGAATAGCTTGAACTTCATCTAAAAGAATTATCCCACCTTTAAAGCTTAAAAGCTTTTTAAGCATCCTATTTCTATTACCCACGAGCGTTTCAAAGAGCTGCACAAAAGTTGTAACAACTGCTCCACTGTTCCAGTTCTCAATTAATATTTCAGCCTGACACTTACTGTAATCATTTTCCTCATCATTATAATCAACATTAGCAAGATTATGATGCTTTATTAAATATGAACTATCACCCTTTGAAAAATCATCCATATTATTATACAAACTATAAATAGAAGAAAAGTTCTGATCTATTATTGAAGTAAAGGGAAGTGAATATATTATTCTCCTTTTTCCTCCTAAAAGTTCATTTAATTTTAATGCAGCAAAATATCCAGTAAATGTCTTCCCTGTTCCTGTAGGAGCTGTAATTGAAAAAAACCTACTTTTATCATAATTCTTAATTAAGCTTTTCTGGACTTTATTAAATATTTCAGTCCTCAATAAATTAATTGGGCTATCTTTCTCCTTAAACTTTTCAATTCTTGCTCTATTTAAAATGTCAAAATCAGCAAACTTAATCTCAGGTAATTTAGTATCTGAGGCACTTAATTTATCGGCAGATATGAGTGCTGAATAAAGGATCTGATGAATCATATAAGCCTTTTCATCAGTATTAGTTCTTTCAAACGCAAAGTGAATCTTTCTTAACTTGTTTAATATTGCCTCAATATCACAATTTATAAATTTATCAACATATCCTTCAAAACCAATACTTTCATAATCCTTTTCAATATAGGATTTATTTTTTCTCATATCTTCTAACTGTATCTTAGCAATATCAACCTTTTCCACTAAGTTTGAATCATCGCTTTTGTCATTATATCCTTTTAAACTCCTTGGTAAGTTATGAGCTATATTCTCAATACTTCCATGATGATGTAAAATTACACTATAAATTATAAGAGGGAGAAATTCTTGCTCTCCCCCAAGATCAAAAGATATATATGCTCCAAATAAAGCTGAAATAAATCCATGGTTTGCATAAGGAGATTTACTCCCCTTAAATAAATGTTCCTGAAAATACGTTGTATGCTTCCCAAAATCATGACAGTAACTTATTATCTTATAGGCATCAGTATATTCAGGATAAATTTCATCCTTTGAAAGCTCATAAACTTCATTTAAATGTTCAATAAGTTTTTTATTTTTATGCGAATAAAACTCCATGGCTTCACCTCTACATAAATAGAATGTTTTCCGTAGCTCCATTGTAATTTATATTTACATACTCACAGTTTAATTTTACTTCAAGTTTCCCTCCATTTTCATCAAATAAATAAGAACTGCACTCCTTTATAATCCTTTCATCGAAAAAATCTGAAGGCATTTTTTCTCTAACTAAAAACAAATCCTTACCTTTTATGTTAATCCCTCTTGGCTTAATATATTTTTGATTTATTACCGTTGAAATATTAACATAATCCTCGCTTTCATTGGTTTTTCCATCAACTCTATCAACATACTCCATAAGGCAATTAAAAGGAGCTGCTCCAAAATATGGCGGATAATATGGTCTATTCTCTTTTGCCCTTTTTTGAAGCTCATCTAATATGTTTTTATCCTCAGAACTTATATAAAATCTGTACCCTATTTCCTTATTACCTGTTATAACTTCAAAAGGTATCTGTGTATGTTCCTTTGGCGATATAAGTTCTGCTGAACTTGTAGCCTTCATATAATTCAAGCTTTGAATTATTCTTCTTGTTTCACAAAGTTTTCTTACTCCTACATGTAAATTTTCCTTTGAAAAAAGATTATAATAAGAGTCTCTTCCCATTCCAAGTATTGCAGCTATCATTCCAACTGCAGTAGTCCTTGGGGGCACAGAATAAGATAGTGAAGAGGAATTAGTATAAAACTTTCTAAAATGTGCAAGCCTTCCTTTAAAGTCTAAAATCAATATATCCATTATCTTCACCTTACTTTACTTCTTGAAGTTTAAATTCACTAAATGCCTCCTTAAATGTCTTTACCTCTCCATTAATCTTAGTTTCAAGATTTTCATCTGCAAAATAATTAATACAGTGAATTTTATCCTTATTCTTTAAAAGATATTTATATAGATCAGTTAAATCTAAGCTTACCTCATTAATGTTTCTAATATTTTCAACTTTTTCTTCAAGCTTAATTAAGCTTCTAAAATCCCCAAGAATAGTTTCATCATCATTATATTCAACTCTCATATAAAGCCTTGGATATTGTCCTATTTTACTTCTTGTTGCAAGCTCAGGAATAGCATACTTCATTGCCTTGTCAAGAAGTAGTACATCTTCCTCTGTAAGCTTTGTCTTTACTGCTCTCTTACCGCTTACAACACCTGAAAATGCAATAAATGAATATTTAACTCTGTAATCTTTTCCAATTGCCCCCTGAGTTTTTCCTTCACCTGTTGCAAAATGAGAAGTTATACTTGTTTCTAAAAGTTCTACTTTATTTAATGAATAGCCCCAGTTAAACTGTATAGGCCCTATAAATGTTTTTGTTTCTCCTTTAATTGGCATAGTAGCCCCAAACATTCTAACATCAATTAAATTATCTAAAATAGTGTCCACATCATTAGCGCCTAATGTTTTTATTATTTCCTCAGGTTTTACAGGAACATCATTTAAAGTTGTTACAAATATTTTTTTGCCTCTGCTTGTCAAATAATCCCTTACATATCTTTTAAGCCTTAAATCTGAAACAAGATTTATGTCCCTTTCATAGTCCATTCTTGGTCGATTTTCTTCGTCAGGATCTCCATTGGGATTTGTTAAACTTGCATCATAAAGATACAGTATTTCACTATTATTCATTTTCACTACCTCCATTTTCTTCACTACCCTTATTTTCTTTACTTAGCATTGGTTTTGTTGTGGCATAACCATAACCTGATAATATATAGAAAAGATTTTCATGCTTATTAAGCTTCCAGCTGTCTAAGTTCTTGTCAATAAGCTTTTTATATTCATTAAATATCATTTCATTGAAACGTAATATTTTTTCCTGTCTTAACTTATTAAAAATATCTCCAGTAAGCCTAATAATTTTACTCTTATCTACTCCGCTAAAATTAAGTTTATTTAATATAGGCTTTTTTCCTTCAGGATTATTCTTATACTGACTATTTCCTATTTGTCCTATAAGATATCCTAATAAGAACATTGCTGTTTTCTGTTCATCATAGCCCATTGAATTTATGTAGTTTTTAATATCGTCTTTTAAATTAAGCTCATCTGTATCCATAGCCTTTCCCCCTTCCAAACATCTCATATATTCGAGGAATTTAATATAAAATATTCCATCTTTAATAGTCATTTCGATGCCGCCTTTTCCGCTTACATTAAAACCTCCTTTTTCATAATATTTAATATTAATAACGTCAAGAATATTATCAATTATAGTCCTAATATCAAGCTTTCTTCCTGTAAAAACAGCATCATAAATATCAAGTAAATTATTATATTCTTGATACTCTCCCTTATTATTAAGTCTTATAGGAGTAAGATAATATATTGTTTCAAGAGTCATAATATGACCCCTTTTAGAGCTGTATATTTTCTTTGAAAGATTATTTATGTAATTAAATGCTTCATTTATTTTATTGAAAATAGATGGGTTGACATCTTTTATAAGCCTTTGAATTTTATAAGACTTTTGTACTTTTTTATAAAAAACAAGGTTCAAAAGAAAATAATCATCTGAATCATTAAATAAAAGTGTATTTTCAACTTCTTCTCTAAGTTTTGCAGCAGAATTAAAGTTTTTTACAGTATTAAATGAGTTTTTAATTTTTTCTGACAAAACATCAAGGTCAGCCTTAGTCATAGAATTCTCATAAATAAAATGCGGTATTAAATAAACTGTAAAACCCGAAAGAAATGTATTTAAATTGTTCATTACATAAGTTTCGCCAGCTAAATACTTTTTAAAGCATTCATCACATATTATCATGTTTTTGTCATAATTTTTTTTGGTATTTACACCACTTGCAAATATAACCTGATTAGTTGTAAAATATTTAATTTTCATTTTTGTAAGATCAGTAGTATGTTCATAAGGTTTCATGCATATGCTGCAATATTTATTTGATATCTTTTCTTTCTTCTTGCTTTCTGTTTTACTTCCACCTGTCTTAAAATTTAGTACAGCCTGCTTATATAAATCATCTTTAGCTAAAGCTTTCCCATCAATTAAAAGAGTAAATAAGCCAATTTCATTTAACTTAATACCATAGTTTTCTTTTAAATATTCTTCGAAAATTTTTATATATTCTTTTGTTAAATTTGCCGGCTTAAATTTTTCTTTTCCTTCAGATTTAAGCTCTTCATATACTTCTAAAACGTCCCTGCTGCTTATCCCATACTTTTTCATATCTATTACATATCGGTTTTTATTTTTAAGTTCCTTTCCAAGGTCAACAAAGAACTTTTCAAATACTTCTTTTATTTTTTCATTAAGCTCATTCCCTAAATCAATATTAGTAAGGTTATAAATTGTCTCTGTAATAAAATAATTAATTGATGTTGCTGAAGCATACCACTGAGGAGCATTTGCTCCATCAGCAGAACCAACAAAAAAGTATTCATAAGCTGAATTTCCTTTCATTTCTTCATTTACATCAACATTTATTTTGTCATCTTTTGTGTCAAAATCAATTTTAAGTATATAAAGTTGTTTATTTTTCTTTGTTGTATTCAGCTTTTGAACCAATCCAGAAAGCAAGTCCCCTTCACTTAGGTATGCCTCACCTATTTGAATTATTCCTTCAAGCAATATATTACACCCCTTTCTTTTGTATTTTATTTATTGAGCTTTTATTTCAATGCATCCAAATCCTTGTGAATTTTTAGATCCAAGCCCTGTATCATAGGCTAAATTAAGAAGTTTCTTAGCTCCATCAATTTCAAATTCTCCTGTCCACCCTTTTATAACAATACCTTTATATAAATCAATATTTTCTTTTAATCTGAAATTATCAATTGCTTTAATATGGAATTCATCGTCCAATGGTTTTTCATTATAAAGGGCATTATATTTATTTATTAAATTGTTTCTTATAAGCTCCTCAAACTCTTTTTCCTTCGGATTGTAATAATAGGTTTTCTTTCTCCCATTTATTTCTACAGTACTATAAACTACAATAGGCGATTTTGTGTAAACGACATTTTTACCTTCAATATCATTTGAAACACACCTTATTTCCTTCACATAAACTTCATTATTTCCAATCCTAAAACTATCCTTTGAAATAACATTATTAACAACATACTCTAAAAATTTATCATCCGCTGTTGATAAAACTAAATTTGCTGGACTCAAATATGAAATTGTTTTGTTTATTCTATCAAATGAGAATTTCCCTTGGAGCCTTGAAAATGTATACATCTTATAATTTCTTTTATTGTATGTATAGCCTCCATCATGAATGAATTTGCTGTAATTCTCATCACCAATCCATTTTAAAATTACAGCTTGTACTATATGATTATAGTGAATAGGAAGTACCAGCAAATTTTTAAATTCAAGTGTTATATATGCCCTCATAGCTTTCCCCTCTTTAAAACTCTTATTTTATTAATTATTCTACATTCATAAGCCAATTCCTCTATATAATAAGTAAACATTAATATTATAATGCAAATATTATTTTAAATATTTTTTATAGGTTCAATTCCTTAATGACATATTTTAATTTTACTTCTATACATCTATACATCTTATCAAAGAAATTACCTCATTTTAAATTAACTTTTACCACTTATATAGTATAGTGTTAGCTTAAAATGAGGTAATTTTTCAAAATATACAGTAATTGTTAAACGTCAAAATAAATCATGCTGATTTTATTCAAAAACATCAAAATAAGCCCACCTTTAATGCTCGTGTAAGATTAAATAATCTGCTCTTTCAGAATGTAAATTAAGAAAACTGTCAATACTTTAAAAAAGTTCAAAAAAAGGAGAAGAGGAAAGCGGCTACCAAACCAATCTTTCCTCTAAAAACAAAGTCTATATGATTAGTATTGACAATATTTCAGAAAATATAACCAATCTACTGTTTTTAGAAGAAAAAAATATTCGACATTTATATGGATGCTCTAATTGTGGTTATAAAGGTATGCTTCATCACCATGGACACTACAATAGGAATGTTATTACACTTACACAGCATTTTATGATAAGTATCCAGCGATTCAAATGCCCACACTGTGGTAAAACTTATTCCCTTATTCCATTCTTTCTTATCCCATATTATATATACACATTTGATGTAGTCGTATTTTGTCTTTATTGCATATTCAATCTACAGAAAAGATCAAATTATGTATGCAGTATTCTTCATGATTGCAACACGAAATGTTACATAAGCATTCAATCAATTAGCTTTTTTAAAGCGAGATTTCTATCAAAAATTAATTTGATAAACAGTTTCTTCTGCCATTGATTCATTTCATTACGATTCAAATCTATCTATTTTATCAAATGATAAGACGGCAGCTATTTTATTGACTAAAATATTAAATTTTAACAACAGTAAATGCTTTAACTATGAATATTTTAAAAATATGACAAAATACTTTCTTTCATCATAGTCCTGTATTTTTCTCGGGCATTTCTATGCCCATTTTTTAATTTTTTGGTAATTGCTAACCTATTTTATTTGCTATTAACACTATTTTTACTAAAAGTGCACTTTCTTTAACCTTAATATCGCTCTTCCAGAAGACTTTGCTTCACCAAATATCATCCTACAGAGCCTTTTACCAGGTACATATGTTTATTTTTGGTACCTTCAGCCAATAGTTTAAATGATATTTTTTATAGGAGGTACCTACTAAATATATTGGCGAACACATCAAGGTACGATATGATCCAACTTCCCTCGATAAGGCCTTATTTGATGACAATGGCAGTTGCCTATGTACCATATATCCTGTTAACAAAGTCAATAACTCTAAGATTATACGTAATTCAGCTAAAAAAATTGCTGATTTTTCAGCCTTTAATATTAATGGAGGTAATTAATTATGTTCACCGCCTATTACAATATGGATTTTAATCCGCTTATCAATGAAATTGAGGAAAAATACAATTTCACATCTAATGATTTTGCGCAAGCTACCGCCAGGCTAGATATATTGCGTCAGCATAAGGGAATTGGTATCTTAACAGGAGAACCTGGCAGTGGTAAATCCTTTTGTTTAAGGTGCTTCGCACATTCATTAAGTAAAAGTCTTTACAAGGTTATATACATCCCAATTACAACTCTTACAGTAAAGGAATTTTATATGGCTCTTTGTGATGGTCTTGGAATAATTCCTGCCTACAAAAAGATAACCATGTTTAAACAAATACAGGAGGCAATATATAATTATTCTTCAAAGAACATAATGCCTGTAATACTCGTAGATGAGGTTCAATTTCTTTCAAACAGTATTCTCGATGATTTTAGGCTGATACTTAATTTTGATATGGATTCTAAAAATCCTTGCATAGTTGTATTCTGTGTTTAGCCAAAACTTGTACTGCAGCTTGAAAGGCAACCACATGAAGCTCTTCGTCAGCGAATAGCAATTAATTATACTTTCTCAGGTCTATCAAGAACTGAGACACAGGAGTATATATTATCACGCTTTAAAGCAAGTGGTCGAAGGGAATCCCCTGTAGAAGAAGATGTTTATGAATTTATTTATACAACTACAGGTGGTACTCCAAGAAAAATTAACAAGCTTATTACTATGGCTTTATTATTAGGCTTTAATGAAAAACAATCTATCTTAACATCTGATATATTTCTTAAAGCTAATGATGAAAATACTTTAAAAACACCATAGGCGTTAAACCTATGACCAGTAATATTAAATTATCATTTATGTCTAATGATAATTTTTAAGGCTCTTATCTAACAGGAGGATAGGGCAATGTAGGGATACAACCTGAGCGCCTGTTAGAATTCTATACAAAGTAAATGAGAAAGGGTAGTATCAATATTATACCGCCTTTTTTCATTTACTTTGGGAGAATCAAAGCGAAAAATCCCAGGACTTGGGGCAGGGTCCCAATAATCTATCAAGGTTTTTGTAATCTGCATTTTGAACCTGTTTTTGCAGATGCAATTTATTTAATCTGCTGTTTTTATTTAAAATCCTATATATTTTGAGGCTATTATATTGTGATTTTTTCAGCATGATTTATTGTGCTGTGTAACAGGAAATGCCTAATTTCAATACAACCCTTGTNNCCCTTGTTAAGGTTCATCGTACAAGAAATTTTCAGACGAGCTTTTAGTTAATGTATTTCAATACAACCCTTGTTAAGGTTCATCGGGGAGGAAAAGTAATGAGAGTATCTAAGACTATTACATTTCAATACAACCCTTGTTAAGGTTCATCATTAAGGCGGTTACATCATTTTCTTCTATTACCTTATTTCAATACAACCCTTGTTAAGGTTCATCCTTTTTATTTGTATTTTGCCCTAATGTAAATGAACTATTTCAATACAACCCTTGTTAAGGTTCATCATAAAACAGGACTTTCAGACAAAGAATTACTGAACTATTTCAGTACAACCCTTGTTAAGGTTCATCTATTCCAATAAGAACAAATATTATAAATCAACCTCAATTTCAATACAACCCTTGTTAAGGTTCATCAGAATTTAGGAACTAGGATAGGTGATATGATACAATTATTTCAATACAACCCTTGTTAAGGTTCATCCAGAGAGACTGGCGCGGATTTTTGCAAATATGCCGGATTTCAATACAACCCTTGTTAAGGTTCATCATACGGCAAGAGATATATTAGATTTGCTGTCCAATAAATTTCAATACAACCCTTGTTAAGGTTCATCGGCAAGAATAATCGAAATAGGCTTTGATTTACCGCTATTTCAATACAACCCTTGTTAAGGTTCATCCTTCTTAAAAGAGGATTAGATAACAAATTTATAGAAGATTTCAATACAACCCTTGTTAAGGTTCATCCTATAACTTTAAAAGTTAAAAATGCTGCAACAACACCATTTCAATACAACCCTTGTTAAGGTTCATCTAATAGTTCATGGTCTACTTTTAAATCCTCAAATACATTTCAATACAACCCTTGTTAAGGTTCATCGAGATTGAAGAGGGCAAGGCGGTAATAGGAATGTCATTTCAATACAACCCTTGTTAAGGTTCATCAGTACAAGAAACACCGCAAGCCTAGGAGTGATTTAATATTTCAATACAACCCTTGTTAAGGTTCATCGAGAAAGGGATGCAGGCTATTACTTTAAATTTAATGTATTTCAATACAACCCTTGTTAAGGTTCATCACACGCTTTGCTGCTTAAAAATGGTAGCTCTAAAAAATTTCAATACAACCCTTGTTAAGGTTCATCCTCAAAAGCACAGGTTGAAGCTATAGCAGATAATATATTTCAATACAACCCTTNNACCCTTGTTAAGGTTCATCCAGTTAAAATCAAGGTCCTTAAAAATCCAAATTGCCATTAAACCATTGATTTTCAATACTTTTTCAAAAATTTTCCCAACCTAATTTCATTATATATAATAAAGAAAATTTATTCAAGGCAAAGCTAATTGCATCAGTGTCTTAATAGGCCCTTTTATACAAAATCGGTTGGGAAAATTAAACCGATAAAGTCTTAAAGCCTTAAGAAATTCAATATAATTATTTTTCACCGTGACACAAATCAAACAAATAATGTATTATCATCCTCCATCTTTTTACCTAGAACTTCCTCATCAAAACTGTTTTCGTTTAATAATTTTATAATTGTTACATAATCCTCATCATTATCAATAACCTTTTTAATCTCTGACTTGAAGCTTATAAGCTTTGAAGGAGTCGTTGGCCCCATAAATACAGACTTTTGATGATGTATAAAATATTTCTTACAAATCTTAAATACCTTATTTACCCTTTTTTCATTAATATCATAAAAAACAAAAGCATAATTATAATTTTTATTACTTTTGGCCATTACTACATACCCTCCTTAATACTGAAGGGCTTAAAAGGCTTATCCTCCATAATAAACTTTATAAGCTTATAACCATCAAGTTTTATTGCCGTTTTATAACTCACCTTACGCTTTAATTTTTCATTCATAAAAGCATTATCAAATCTGTCCTCAAGAGACTGAATATAGATTTTCTTTCCAGCTTCATTTAACAAACAATAATTCAACTTTTTATTAAAATGCTTTCCAACCTGTATTCTTTTATTATTAACCATTTCAAAAATTGTCTTAAATACAATAATAGGTTTAAAAGCCTCACATAAATCAAGACTTAGAGAAAATCTGCCCTCCGATGGCTCATGGAGGAAACTTATTGACTGATTTAAATGTGTATTATAAATTTGCGTTACAGTTTTTGCATATAAAATCGAATTACCAAATGAAATAAGTGCATTCATAGGATTATCGGGAGGCCTTCTTACTCTCTTATTAAACAAAAACTCTGCTGGAAGAAAATACTTAAATGAATCATAAAACTTCTCCCAAATGCTGCCTTCAATATATAAAATTTGCTTGATATCTAAATCCTTGTTAAGCATTAAAAACACATCATCTTTAAGCCAATCAAGTATTGGCTTTAGCTCCTTCTTATCATGTTTATAATAATGATATAAAACTTCATATATATTATCAGCTATCCCCTGAACTATGGATTTTGCTACAATCTCTCTTTTATTTATAAAACATTGTGCTTGTTTTATTGTTAGGTTACCACTTATCAGATATTCTTTAGGATAAAATGTCCCGCTATATTGACCATAATAATTAAAAAAGTGAACAACAACCCCAGCTTTCCCCAACATATCAAGGAGCTTTGTATTTAAGCTTACCTCATTTAAACAAAATATCTCCTTTACACCTTCAATAGGCATATATGTATATCCATCTTCATTTTTAAAAGCTATAGAATTGTCTTTTCTTTTTAAATCCCCCATGCTCATAATATACCTTGTACTATTAGACACATAACCACTCCCTACTATATTAAATATAGCAATACTCATAATAAGCACACCTTTTACATTTTGGACTTTTCTCAATTTCAGGAGGTATGCTGTTATTCACTAAGGTTTCAATGCTTTTGTACAATTCCTTAAGCTGTTTTTCATACTCATCATTTAAATCATAATAAATTACTTTCCTATCCTGCTTACTTTTTTCAATAAATTCAAGTTTTCCCTTTCTTTCTATGCCTTTATCCTTTAATACTTTTAAATAATAAATAAGCTGCCACTTTGATGCTTCCTTATCTGCATCTGATTTTTTAATTTCAGTTAAATATTCATCCGTAATTTTATCTACTTTAATATTATCAATAGAAATCTCACTATTTTCCTTCCCTTCATTTGCTATCTCATGAAGTATTCGTCCTATATGGACATCCTCACTGTTATCTTCTAAATTTATTCTGTTAGCAAAAAGCCAGCACTGCCTCTTACAATGAAAATAATAATTAATCATAGTGCCAGTCATGTTCATAGAAAACTTCCCCCTTGCTTTTCATTGTATTTTTTTCTGTCAAATTTACCATCCTCATCGATAAATTCCTTGCCATTTTCTATATAAAATATATTTCCTATGTTATCTGAATAAAATTTAGGTTTTTCATCATATTTATTATTAAAATCATAATAGTTGTATATAAAATAAGACATCTTTTCATATAGTTTTGAAAGCTCTATCCTCTTCTTAGAATACTTCATTTTATTATCATGAATAAGTTCCTTATAATCGTCCCAAACAGCTTTACCTGAAACTGTCTTATCCTCTAAAATTACTTCATGATTTATAAAAAGTTGATACTGCTCTAATGATATAAGCTTCATATAATTCATTATTTCCGAAAAATTTAGCATTAAAATATTTTCATTAAAAAGTTCTATATTATTCTCATTCATTTCTCTTTTTTTCTCTTTCAAACGTTTAAAGCAAAGCCTATAAAATTTATCAAAATCTTTACTCTTAAGAATATCCTGATAAGCCTTATCTTTAATACTTTTTTCCAACCTAAAATCCTTCTTGTATATTTTTGATGCCTCATTATAATCAAAGAAATAACAAATACAATTGGGATTAAGACATGACCTGTTTATTCTGCCTAAAAACTGTTCTTCTGAATCAAGCATAGAAATATCTTTAAAACCAACTTCCATATCAATATCAATCCCAGCCTCAATAACTTGAGTTGCAACAACTATAATATCCTTACTTTCCTTTATTTCTTTCAATGTATTTTTTCTATTTAAAATATTATCATCACCAGTAATTTCTCTTACTTTTTTCTCAGGAAACTTTTCTTTTAAAATAGAATAAAATTCTCTTGCAGCAGTTTTTGTTATAAACTCAATCAATATCTTTGATTCTTTTCTTTCATTTATAACCCTTTCAACCATTTCAATAATTTCTTCTTTAGAATTTTTTTCTTCTTTAAGCATGCTAAAATCAAGGCTTACCCTATTTTTAAAAAGTGGATTATTATAATACTTCGATTTATCTTCAATAAGCTCGCAAATATTTATATCATCTAATTCAATAAGCTCATCAAGCTTAGGAAGTGTAGCAGACATAATAATTATCTTTATATTGAAAAGTTTCGAATACATACTCAAAAACTTTATAATTTCAGGCCAAATTTCATTTCTATAGCTTTGAATTTCATCTAAAATAACTATGCTATTGCAAAGCTGTGCTAAAGCAAGATTAATTTCACGACCTGTCCCAAATAAATAATTAAAAAAATTAACATGTGTTGTTAAAACCACAGGATAATGAAGCATCTGCCTATTTATTAAATCCTCATCATAATTATTTTCATCTTCATTTGTTATAATTGGCGTAATAGAATTTATTACAGCAGCTTTAATATCATCCTTTTCATTGAAAATTTTATTAAAAGTATCACTTGTTTGCTCAACTAAAGTGTTAAAAGGGAAAATATAAAATATCTTATTGAATTCAGGATTCTTTTTAACAATATTAAGTGCAAGATTAATTGATGTGTTTGTTTTTCCGCTGCCTGTTGGAGCTTCCAAATAAAAAATATTTGCTTTATCCATATTTTTAATTAAATTTTTTTCAGACTCAATAAAAAGATCTGACCTTAATACATTAATTGGATTTTTCTCAAAATAATTTTTATTCTTTTTATATTCTTCTATCCCTTTATTTACATCATTACTTTCAAATCTTTTAATAATATTTTCAATGCCGCTAATACATCCAAAGTTTGGTTCTGTCCCACTATGATAAAGATAGGTAGCATAAGAGTCACAGCTTACAATACATGAAAAAAGAAGCTTTGTAAGAATATAAATTTGAAAAGTATTCTCTTTATTTATATACCTTCTATTATTTTTAAGTAAACCTATATTCATGTTTTTTATTCTGCCATATTTCAAGTAATATTTTAAATAAAATTTATCTTCTGAAATTCTGTCATGCCATTTTTCTAATGTCTCAATATATTCATCTTCTTCTAAATCACCCAAACTTGAATGATGCTTTGATATTACATAAGAAAAATCAAAAATAATACTTCTAAAAAACTTTTTAATTAGTTTATCATCAACTTTTTTAATCTTTTCCATAAAAGTATCAATATAAATGAGAGCTGAAAGCCATGAATGATTTGAATCTGCCGTTTCATGTTCACTGTCTAAAAAAATATTATCGTTTTTCAATACATTTTTCTGATAAGAAGGATTAACCTTTCCAAAATCATGCAAATATACAGCATTTATAAAAAGCTCTTTAATAAAATTTGAAACATCATCATCAATATTTTTACCCTCAATTTTAAGTTCACTTATTATATTGTTTAATACTTTATCTAACCCTTTTTTCTCCATTAATTTATATAAAAAATGGAGTGTCCAGTCAGAATGTTCAAAAATAGTTTCAGGATCTTTTTCATCATCTGTATGAGCCCATATGTTTTCTTCACTTATTAATGAATTCATATTTATTAGTTCAATTTCTTTATAATCTTTCATTTACACCACCTATAAAAATACAGGGCATAAAGCCCTGCAAATTAATAAAAAGCCAAATTTTCATCTCGATATTGGAAAATATTTTTTATCCCGTTTGTCTTTACTATTTCAAGATTTGTATAGCAAAGTTTTTTAAACTCATAGTAGTTATGATCCTTATTTAAACTGCAGGGACTGTACTCCCTAAAAAAGAATATATCTTCCTCTTCATCAAAGGGCTCATCCCCAATATCAACTAATTCCTCTTCAAAAAGCGAATCAATATGATTGAAATCTTCAGTTTCTTTTATATTAACTACTTTTACATCTTCTATCTGTGCAAAGTGATTATTTTTACCAAGGTAAGGAATATATACGCATTTCCTATTTAAAAGATAATCCTTTAATTTTTCATATATATCCTTATCAATTGAATTATCATTTAGCAAACCAATCTGCCACTTCGGGTTTTCAAGCCACTGCTCATGAACTACCAAATTACAAGGATTCATATCTTTATCTTTATTAGCATATCCAACAGTATTATTAAAAACTTGAATTTTCTTTGTAAAATAACCTTTTGTCCCAAATGGAGTAATTGAAATTTTAAGATTTTTTAGCTTTTCATAAAACTCTGGATACTGTACATCTATATTTTTTTTACTTCTTACATATTGTTCATTATATCCTTCAAGTCCAATTACAGCTCCTAAAAGTCCCAAAAGTGCAACCTTATGGATATTGTTATATGTAAAATATACTCCTGTATTTACATCTGGTTTTCTAAAAAACGCTGTTCTTCCGCTTAATTTAAACAAAATCGCCTCCAATTAGTTCACCTCTTTTTTAGAGCCAATTAAAATATTTATATTTCTTTTCTTGTTAATATATTAAATAACTTTGCATCTTTTAAATTTTGCTTTAATAATGTATTAAAGGGGTTATAATAAATCTCAATATTATCAATACATTTAATTACTTCCTCATCTATTATTTCATTTAAGCTTCTAATATCTATTACGTTTTTTCCATTTTCTTTATAAAACTCCACATACTTATCAAGGTTTGGAAGGTAAATTTGAGCATCATCTTTTAGCTCTATAAAAAGAGCGAATTCATTTTCACATCCCGACTTGCTATTTGTGTTAAGCTCTGTTGCGCCAACTAAAGCCCCATCTTTAAATTTTCTATAAGCTTCGTCTGCATATCCATCAAACCCATTTACAAGCCCTACATAATCATTATAATTTTTAGGATTAACTGAAAATGGATAAAAATAGTGAGCTTCATCACACATTATTTTTTTACCCAAACTTGATGCAGTAGCTTCATCCTTTCCTGAATTTCTAAAAGGTGATAAAATATCTTGAATTTCCACACTTGCTTCCTTATACTTGTTAAATCCTTGCCCTATCTGTACAGCCCCTGTTATGCTTATATTTAATTCATCTACAGGAAAAGTTGCTCCAAAATTCATTACGTCAATTGCAGAAAACAAGTTTTTCAAAACTTCCTTTGATGA
>DHEX01000052.1 GCA_002400085.1 Clostridiaceae bacterium UBA4839
TGTATATAGTTAAATTTTTTACCGAAAGTTGATGCAATAAAACTATATAACGATGCCATATGGCAGTTTACCATCCATCCCAAAGATAATTTACTGGAAGGCCATATGGTATTTATGTCTTCTTCCACTTCCTTGAATGTAAATTGCTGCCCGTCTATCCATGTATTATCTTTTAAAATATATACAGAAGGTATTTCAGGCTGGGACGTTTGTATTCTAACAGAGCCTTTTGTCCCAAATATCTCAATCAAGGTATCTTCACCTTTTCCAGCCGCAACTCTTGATACCTCAAGCGTTCCGTTTATACAACCATTAACTGTAAGGTCAAGATGTGCAAAATCATCTACATCTACATCTTCCATACAGTTACCGTATGGTCTTTTATTTATATACGTTTTTGTATGCCCATTTACATTAGTTATAGGGCCTAAAATATAATGTATCAAATCTATCATGTGTATTCCAAGGTCAACCAAAGCCCCGCCTCCGCTTTGATTTTTTTTAAGACGCCATGAAATAGGTTTCATTGGATTTAAATAGCTCTGATGATACATATGACAGTTAAACCTTATGACATCCCCTATAATCCCTTCTTCGATGATTTTTTTACCCCTTATTACTGCAGGTAAAAATCTATAAACGAATCCGATCTGATTTTTTACATCGTTTTTTTCTGCTATGGATACTAGTTTTTCCTCCTCTTCATAATCTCCCGCAAGGGGTTTTTCACAATATATATTTTTAACTCCCATGTTAATAAGTTTCTTAATTTGTGTGCTATGCATAAAATTAGGAGTACATATATCTGCTATATAAGTATCACCAATGCTTTCAATATCTTCTGCAGTATCTTCATATATTGTATTGCTAAGCTTTTGAGATGTAATCAATCTCTTAAGCACTATATCATATTCGAAGTTTTTATAACATATCGGCATACTTCTATAAGCAATTGTATGGATTTTGCCCATATATCCAAATCCCGCAGTTGAAATCTCTACTTTCCTCATAAAAATACCCCCAATTAATTAATTGTAAAATTAAGTTCCTACATCTAAAATTCACAGCAGCCAGTTAAGAAAGTTTTTCCCCAACATTTCTTTACCAGTGTAAGAAGTAATTTAGAAAAGCAAACTAATTAGGTATGATTGACAGAAATAATTACCTTTTATTATATCATTAAATCATAAAGTTTAATAATTTACACTAACATAGCCGTGGATAGTGTCAAGTTACTATAATTTAATTACAGATGAATTTGGCATTGCTAAATGTAGGTCTATACTGCACACAAAATGCACTGCATGTAGCCCCCAAAAAAATATGAATAGTGAAAAGTAACAGCAAAATATAGAAATAAAGAAAGAAAAAATATAAAATATAATGAAGGATTTTGTTATTAAATGTTGAAATAATGTAAATTAGGGGGGATTTATGTGAAAAAAGATAATATAAAAAAATTATTAATGTTTATTCCGGGTTTCCGTAGTCATAAAACTTGGAAAATGATTGTAGCTTCAATTTATTATTTTATAGCAATAATTACAGGGGTTACTAATGGATTTGGTGCCTTTTTATTTTTTATATCAGCACCGTTTTGGATATTTTCAATAGTAGACTTAGTAACACATAAAAAGAAAGCTATACCTGTTCAAAAAGTAATAATATCGTTTTTTATTTCTTTTGTTCTGATGATTACTGGTATTACTATAAGCTCACAAGCAGAACAAAATACTACAAATGCTAAAAGTGTACCAGCTGAAACTGAAAATACAGATAGTAAAGAAAATAATATTAATGAAGAATCTAAAAGTAAAGATACTGCTGATGTAGCTAATGCTACACAAAATACAGATAGTAAAGAAGAAAAAACAAGTTCAAAACTTAATGGAAAGCTAAAGATACATTATATAAATGTTGGGCAGGGCGATAGTATCCTTATCCAGCAAGGAGACGCAACTATGCTTATTGATGCTGGACCTGATGCAAATACAACTGCAAATTACTTGAAGGGACAAGGCATTAAGAAGATAGACATACTAGTTGGTACGCATCCACATGCGGATCATATTGGAGGCATGCCTGCTGTTATAAATGGATTTGAAATAAATAAAATATATATGCCAAAGGTTACACATACATCCAAAATATTTGAAAATACTATGGAGTCTATAAAGGCAAAAGGGATGAAAATATCAACGCCCCATCCAGGGGATTCCTTTAAATTAGGTAATGCAGATTGCACTATATTAGCTCCTAATAGCAGCAGCTATGACAATTTAAACAATTATTCTATTGTATTAAGAATAAAATTTGGCAATAACTCTTTTATTTTTGACGGTGATGCTGAAAGCTTATCAGAGGGCGAAATACTTCAAAAACAGTTGGATATACAGTCCGATGTGATAAAATTAGGACATCATGGAAGCAGAACTGCAACGTCTCAAAGTTATTTAAATAAGGTTAATCCTAAATATGCAGTTATTTCCTGTGGTAAAGGGAATAGTTATGGGCATCCACATGCGGAAACTATGGCAAAGCTTAAAGAAAGAAATATAAAAGTTTATAGAACGGATGAGAATGGCACGATTATATGTACGTCAGATGGGGAAAATATTAAATTCAGTTGTGAACCTGGAAGCTATAATTCCAGTGCTCAATCAAAATCTAATAATACTGGAGGCGGTGGAGCTGCAGTTAAAAAGTCATCTACTAACTCAGCACCTAAACATAATCCAGCGCCTAAACAAACTACTGGTAGTAAAAAGGGAGAAACCGTTTATATAACAAGTTCAGGGAAAAAATATCATAGATCAGGCTGCCAATATCTTAAAAAAAGTTGTATTGAGATTAAAAAATCAGATGCTATAAGCGAGGGATATACCCCTTGTAGTAAATGCAATCCATAAGTCTGACGGTCTCCAAAACCGTTGGTCGAAGGTTCGAAGCTTTCTATCCCTGCCAAAAGGAAAGTAAGATGTTTCAAGGAATTGAGGCATCTTTTTATTTTACTTAAGAATCATATAAGTTTGTCCTTTGGGTGTAAATTGGGTGTAAAAATATTAAGTGCAAATAGAAAGCTAAAAGTTGAATCTATTTGCACTGATAAAACAAAGGTTAGAATAAAGATATTACAGGCTTAATTTTTTTGAAACGTAAATTTCTGTAGCTTTGTTAAGCATATCTTCCCAGCAAGAAAATTTAGTGGTGTTGGAAACGTGAATATCCATATCATCTTCAGGTATTGCTTCAAAGTCTTCTTGAGAATTTACAATAAAATTGCCGCCTTTAAGGAAATCATCAAAACTTAAAAAGTTGGTATAATTTTGCATAAAGGAGCTAGTGAATAGTTTGTCAAAGATTGTAGTTTCTGTATTTTCAAGTTCTTTAGCTCCTTGTTGCATCTTTCCTAATTGCTTTTCAGGTTTATCAAAACCATCTATTTCAGAACCCATGCGCAGATCACCTCCCTTCACCAAAATATTACCATATTTAAAAGTAATATGCCAAGATTATAAATCTTGGAAATGAGATTTTTTTATTTTGCTCTTTTTTGGCATTTACAGAGCATAAAGAACAAAGACTACAAGCAGGAGCTGACCTGTATAAAAAGGTTAATAGGAGAAGGTGATAAAATGAATAAAAGGAAGAAGTTTAAATAGCCTCTCCTTCCTAAAATTTCTTTATATATAGAATATCATAATTAAGATTATAATGGGAAGAGGATATTTATGGAAAAAGGAATGGATAACACCAATAACAAACATTGCAACATTAAAAAAGTATAAGATAAAAGGGATGATATAGCTGGAGAAGGTATGGCTGAATTCCTAAATGCCATATATGCCGTAATTGCTGCCTATATCGTGAAAGTCAAGTTTTTTGGATATGGGTTCTATGTATCAGAATTTTCATTTTCTATAAGAGCATAAAATTGCATCATCAGTTAGTGGGTGTGATGGAAAATCATAGTTGGTTGTACCAGCTAGCCAAATGTAATTTATTCCATTTTCAGATTTTATATAATAAGATTTATAACGACGGTCGAAACCATAGCTCCCTTGCCTTTTTATCATTGCAGTATCCGTTCGAATTTGATGGATTCTATCATCATATATATATAATGTCACGCATAATTCATCATCCATTTTTGAAGCAACTTTTAAAACCGCCCACTGATTATTATCAACTTTTTTTAAAAAAGTTGATAATTTCCCATCTAACTTATCAAGTGCTTGAGTAGAATCAACATCTGCAAATCCAGCCTTTACTAATTCTTTGGGCTCATTGTAACTTGTTGGAATTTTATAAATCTTTTTTTCATTGTAATTTACCAATAGAGTTTTTATATGATCTATTGATCCGCTATAAATCATTGGTATAATAAGACAGGCAATTAGGATTATTGCAATAATTAGTGAACGATTATTATTTTTCATATACATCCCCCTTTCATTTTGATATTCTTGCCAGTTGATTTTTTAGTCTGTCATTTTCTTATCTCTTTCCCTTTTAGTTTTCAAGTGTAACAATATTCCATATATAAATAATATCATACTTAAAGACTAAAAAACTACAATAATTAATAAAATATGGTAACCCTTATTTGGTATTTACTTTTGCAATTGACTTAACTGGAGCTGTTGCACTAAGGAATTTACATACAATATATTGATTTGCAAATTTAAAGTTAGCACAATATATTGTAGCATTTATTCTTAGTGCGACAGCTCTATCGTACTTTTTCCATATTAAAAGGGCCTACCACACCATTTTTTAGTGCGGCAGACCCTTTTAATATGGAAAAATAATAGTTGTAAGATATTAATAAAGAGAGGGTGTATGAAGTACAAGTATAAGCTTTAATCTTCCTCTTCTTCATCCTCCCACTCATATCCCATTGGAAAGTATGGGAAGGAAGGATAAAAGGAAGAATTATATTTTGGATATTTATGATAATGTGGTTTGTAGTATGGGAAGTAGTGATAAGGATAATAATGCTTTTTATGCCCCCCTTTATGCCTATAATCTTCATCTTCGTTTTCGTCTTCATCTTCATAGAAAG
>DHEX01000090.1 GCA_002400085.1 Clostridiaceae bacterium UBA4839
GGCACAGGAAATATGACATTAAGGCTGAAAAAAATAGGATTTGAGGTTTATGGAATGGACATCTCAGAGGATATGATGTGTGTAGCTCAAGAAAAGCTAATGGAAGAAAATTTAAGAGCAGTACTTTTAAATCAGGATATGACTGATTTTAGTATTGATAAATCTTTTTCATGCATCTTTTCTTTTTGTGACGGATATAACTACATCACTGATGAGAATAAATTAATTAATAGTTTTAAAAATGTATACAGCCATTTAAATGATGGGGGGTATTTTATATTTGATGTTAGTTCAGAATATAAGCTGAAAAATATAATAGGGAGTAAATCCTTCACTTTGGTAGAAGATGATATCTGCTACATCTGGGACAACTTTATTGATGGGGATATAATTGAAATGTATATAACTTTTTTTGTGAAAAAAGGAAACCTATATAAGAGAATAGAGGAAAGTCATATACAAAGGGCATATAGTTGTGATTTCTTAAAAAGATGTCTTGAGAAAACAGGATTTAAAAAAATTAATATATACAATGGATATTCTTTTGAAAAATATTCACCACTAGGCGAACGTATTTTGTTTGTATGTAAAAAGGGTATTAATTGAAATAGTAAATTCCACCCCTGTGAGATTTGATGTGAAATTTAGTTTTTCAATTGATATGTGTAAAAAGGAGGAAGTTTATATGTCATATATATTAAGAGGAACAGCAGGAGAAAACAGCGATATAAGATTTTTTGCAGCTATCACAACAGACTTAGTTGAAAAAGCAAGAAAGATTCATAATTTAAGCCCTACCTCATCAGCAGCTTTAGGAAGGCTTCTTTCTGCTGGAGTTATTATGGGATGTATGCTAAAAGGAGAAGAAGATAATCTTACTATAAGCTTAAACGGCGGAGGACCTATAGGAAATGTCATGGTCTCAGCAAATTCAAAGGGGAATATAAAGGGTTATGTATCTAATCCTCAAATAGATTTGCCGTTAAACAGCAAGGGCAAGCTGGATGTGGGCGGTGCTGTGGGAACAAATGGGACACTAAATGTAATTAAAGATATTGGGCTAAAAGAACCTTACGTTGGGCAAGTACCAATTAAGTCAGGGGAAATAGGGGATGATTTAGCCTATTACTTTGCTATATCAGAGCAAATACCATCTGCTGTTGATGTGGGTGTACTTGTAGATACAGATTTATCAATAAAGGCTGCAGGCTCTCTAATTATTCAGATGATGCCAGATGCTGACCCTTATTTAGCAGATATAGTAACCTATAGAATTAAAGAAATTCCACCATTAACAACTCTTATAAGTGATGGTAAAACTGCGAAAGATATACTTAATATGCTTTTTGATGATATGAATTTAAAAATACTTGAAAAAATTGATGCGGATTATGTGTGCGATTGTTCAAAAGAAAGGGTGGAAAGGGCACTTATTTCTCTTGGAAAGGATGAACTAAAAAAGATTAAGGATCAGGATTTAAAGGATAATAATGAAAAGCTTGAAGTATGCTGCCATTTTTGCAGCAATAAATATTATTTCAACAGGAAAGATATAGAAAGGTTAATAGAAGAAAGTTAATTTTGTAAAAAACATGTTGACATAATAATAAAAACAATGTAATATAATACATGTCAGCGGCGCAAAGCCAAGGACAAAGAGGCCAAGAATAATTTAATTTTTAAAAAGTTCTTGACTGGTTAGAAGAAAAATGGTAAAATAAAAACTGCTAAATGGTTATGGGCGCTTAGCTCAGCTGGGAGAGCATCTGCCTTACAAGCAGAGGGTCACAGGTTCGAGCCCTGTAGTACCCACCATATGGCCAAGTAGCTCAGTTGGTTAGAGTGCCGGCCTGTCACGCCGGAGGTCGAGGGTCCGAACCCCTTCTTGGTCGCCATTAGTGGCCAGATAGCTCAGTCGGTAGAGCAAGGGACTGAAAATCCCTGTGTCACTGGTTCGATTCCAGTTCTGGCCACCATAAATAATGCGGGAGTGGCTCAGAGGTAGAGCGTCACCTTGCCAAGGTGAACGTCGCGAGTTCGAATCTCGTCTTCCGCTCCATTTTTTTATTAAAATTAATATGGCGACATAGCCAAGCGGTAAGGCAGAGGTCTGCAAAACCTTTACCCCCAGTCCGAATCTGGGTGTCGCCTCCAAGAACAAATGCTGTAAACTCAATGGTTTGCAGCATTTTTACTAAGTATTTAAATTGAAAATAAACTTGTTTATATGGTCTCTATCTGTCCTCTCTCTGTCCTAATGGTACAGGGATTAAAAAAATAATCTTCTCAGCACCATAAGAATATTATTAAAAATAATATTTAATATTTTTTATTTGGTTTGTTCTACTGCTTTACTAAATATATCGGCAGTAGATTTTTTATTCTTTAATTATAATATTTGTAAATCTGTTCTCCTTCTGTTTCAAATAGTTTTAAAAATTCATTTTGGTTTTACATAAGCCCCCATTGTAAATTTAATGATATCTTGGTAAAATTTTATTAAAGTAAACCATATTATAACAAATAAAGGGGGAATTTCATTGGTAATAATTATTATTTTAGCAATTCTTTTACCAGATATAATATCATTAATTTATTCCATGATGTATATTGAAGAAAGGCCTATATGGGGCAAATCTAAATTAGATAAAGCAGAGAAGATAAACATATTTATTACAGCTCTTATTATGGTAGGTATGCTAACAGCATATTGGATCAAAGGTAAGGGAAATACAGCGTTAGCTAATTATATTTTTTATATATTGATTATAGCAGAATTTATATCTGGTCAAATTTTTTACTATTTAGAAGAAAAAGTTTCTAAATCTTCAGCTCAAAAAAATACATTGATCTTTGCTATAATTGTTGCTTTAATAATTGCCATTGATATGTTTTATAAACCAATACCCTTTGAAAAAAAGTTAATATATATTTTGCCATTAGTTTCTGTTGTAATTAGTTTTTCAAATAGTAAAATGGACCAACCGTATTTGTTTTAAAAAGTTATGCTTAATTATATTGAGGTGAAAATTAAAAATGGAAAACTTTATTGAAAATCCTAACCTTCCAAATAATAAAGTTTCACTGGCTTTAGTAGATGGAAGAATTGATAATGAAATTGAAGATAATTTTAAGAAATTAAATATTAGAATTATAAAAACTAAAAAAATTAAAGGATTGGATGAAAGTATAAGCTATCATCCGGATATAATGATTCATCATATAGGAGGAAATAAGATAGTAGCAGCACCTAATACTGATGATGAATTGATATGTTCCCTTGAGAATGAGGGATTTAAGATAATATTGGGAAAGAAATGTGCTACAGGTAGTTACCCTGAGGATGTGCCATACAATGCTGCAAGGTTTGGAGATAATGTTATATGCAATAAAAAATATACAGATGAGGTGCTAATGCAGCATTTTTATGATAAAAAATTAAAAATAATTGATGTTAAGCAGGGATATTCAAAATGCAATATTTGTATAGTATCAAAAAACGCTATAATAACCTCGGATAAGGGGATTCATAACATCGCAATGGAAAACGGTATAAATTCTTTATTAATTAAAGAGGGAAACATTAAATTATTTAATATGAATTATGGATTTATAGGCGGTACTTCAGGTGCTGTTTCAAATAAATGTATTGCTTTTTATGGTGATGTAAAAAGTCATCCCTGCTATAATGAAATAAATTTATTTTTGCAAAAATGTGGGAAAAGTTTGATAAATTTAAAAGAAAATGCCCTTTTGGATATGGGTACAATAATACCCTTAAAAGAATATAGTATAGTGTAAAACTATAATTTTTTCCTTGTATAGCATTTAGGTCAGCACATATACTATTCTTAAAGGGAGTGATATTATGATTCTCCTTTCAATAGGGTGCGGAAAAAACAGTTCGCTGATTTATGAAAATTTTAATGATTTATGCAAATATTTTAAGGATAAAGATATAAATATTGCTATATATGAAAGCAATCTTGGAAATATGCACTATACAAAGTGCATATTAAAGGATTGTGAATCAGATATGAATCTATTTAATCAATATAAGGAAATATTCTATTCATATGCTTCTGAAATAATTTACAATTTTATTTCTCTTGAATATGAACCAGAAATATTAAGTAAGTTAATTGAGAGCAATTATGATTATATGGATAAAACAGATATTGATGAGATTAAAGAAAGATGTATTTCAATAGTATCTGGCAATGGTTTGTTTTCTTCGGAAGACCTTGTATATAGCATGAGCTATAGAAACAATGTTCTTAAAAAAATAGAAGAATATTTACAGGATAGCAGTGAAATTATAATTGAAGGCTTTATAACATTTAGATTAAAGGAGTTTAGCAGCTCCCTAAAAGAAATTATTGATAGAACTGTAGAGGATTTTGTGGTTGAAAGGGAGTATAGCGAGTTTATAAAGCTTTTAAAATATTTTTTAGAGATTCAAGAAAGTAAATATGATTTGATCAATATAATCGTAAATAGTGATGGCGATTATCTTTTAAAGGATAAGGATTTAAAGGATATTTCCAAAGAAATTTTTGAGGATTTTAATGATGACACAATAAAAGGAGAAATTGATAAACATGATATGCTGGTAAGTGCAATTATAACTTCAGCTCCAAAAAAAATTATAATACATGGGGCTGAAAATTCTAAAAGCATTGAAACTATTGATACTTTAAAAAGCATCTTTGGTGAAAATTTGGTTTTCTGCAAGGGATGTGAAATATGCAAAAAAAATGTATCTACAAATCCAAGCCAAAAAAAATAGAATCAGCTTCATAAATTTTAATCCTTAGAACATCTTTGCAAATGGGCAAGCGAATGGAATATATTTTTCTTATCGCAGCGGTGTATTAAATCTAA
>DHEX01000104.1:0-9907 GCA_002400085.1 Clostridiaceae bacterium UBA4839
GCGGAAAGGGAGTACCTCCTTTTTTGCGTCAGTACCTGTGAAATACAGGAATTTGATGACACAAAGGCCTTACAGATATGTGAACAGGAGGAGCCACAGACACTGACTGCAGTACAGCGCTTTGTCAGCTTGGCAAGTGATTTGCTGGGGCTAGATCTGCATGCAGACAGCGCATTGGAAAAAGATCTATTTCTCTACCTGCGTTCCGCGGTGGAAAAACTGCGCTATGGCATTTACATTCCCAATCCGCTGCTTGCCCAAGTAAAAGAGGAATATCCGAATGTATATACGGTTGCATGGACCGCCAGTATGCTGTTGGGACATAGCCTGCAGGTGGAACTGACGGAAAATGAGGTCGGCTATCTAACCGTTTATATTGTTGGGGCAGTAGAGCGTGCCAACGCACAAGTGAAAGTCTGCATTCTGTGCAGCTATGGTGTTGGCATTTCTCAGCTGCTGAAACAGCAGATTGAACGGCTGCTTCCCAACATTTCTGTCATCCGCATTGCCACTGTGCAGGAACCGGACTGTGTCCGCCGAAGCAGCTGTGACTTTGTCATCACCACCGAAAATATCGGTGATACGTTCGGTGGCAAAGATGTTGTCGTGGTAGACAATTTTCTGATTTCCTATGACATTCAGAAAATACAAAAAAAGATGTTCGAAGTACTGCAGCACAAAATGGAGCATATTACAAAGAACACCAGTCTGCAGCAGATTCGTTTGTTTGACAGCCGCTTTGTTTATTTTTGTGGTCATGCGGAAAAAACATCTTTGCTACAAACCATGTGCAGCGATCTGGAAGAAAAGGAATACGTTCTGCCCGGCTTTTATGAATCGGTGCTGCAGAGGGAAAAAGTCGCCTCTACACAGGTCGGCCGCCGCATTGCCATTCCACACGGTTCCACTCGCTATGTTGTGCGCCCAATCATTGCAGTAGCTGTCCTAAAAAGTCCCATTCCATGGGACGGACAGGACGCAGCGGACTTCGTTTTCCTATTGGCAATTCAGCCGGACAGTCCGCTGCACATGAAGCCACAGATGATGAAATTTTACAAAGTGCTTTCCACGCTGATTGATGACGAAAAAGCACTGGACGAAGTCAAAAAAATGACAGACCGGCAGGAATTTGCCGATTATATGAATCATCTGACGCAGTAAAAAATTTCACCTCTCTGTATTTTGCAGCAGCGCGGAGCAACACAAAATATAGGGAAGTACTGAAGGAGGAACTAAAAATGATTAAAGACTTACTGAAACCGGAAAACATCTACTTTGATGTTAACCCCGGGCACAGCAAAAAGTCAGCGCTGAAGGCAATCAGCAAACTGTGCGGCGAGCACTACAGCACAATCAAGGAAAGTACGCTGTATAAAAACTTTGTCGGCAGGGAGGAGATTGAATCCACAGGATTTGGCAGCGGCGTAGCAATTCCACACGCCAAAATTGACAACCTCACGAATCCATTTATTGCGATTGCTCGCTTTTCGAAGCCAGTGGACTGGGACTCCATTGATGGTAAGCCGGTTAAGGTGGCCATTGCACTGGTGATGCCTACAGTAGATGCAGACAATACGCATCTAAAAGTATTGTCCCACTTCTCCCGTAAGCTGGCAGATGATGAGTTCCTGAACCATCTGCTTACGGAACCTGATGCAATGGCGCTTTACAACTATATTATTAAGCAATTGGAGAAAGAGCCAAAGTGAAAATCATTTACGTGACCAATTGCCCTGTTAGTATTGCCCATACCTATCTAGCAGCAGAAAAGCTGGAGAAAACAGCAAAGGGCACTGCAAGTATGAACAGCTTACCACTGTTCCTGCTGATGATTGCCATGAGCATGGTTGTTTCCATGCTCATGGTCATCGCCCTAAAATGCAGAAAACAGAAGAAAGAATCTGCAGGCAAAGCAACCTGACTAAAAGCTCAATTTTTAATAAACAAATTTTATATTGATAGGAGTGATTAATATGCAGAAATTCACCAATACCACTATTGACCCACAGGACCTCCATGATCGTCCAACTGGAGAAAAAGGCAAAGTGAAAATCGTTGGCGTAACCAAGTGCCCTGTTGGTGTTGCCCATACCTATCTGGCAGCAGAAAAGCTGGAGAAAGCAGCAAAGGAACTGCAGTATGAAGCGAAAATTGAAGCACAGGGCTCACAGGGAAATGAAAACGAACTGACACCGGAAGATATTGCATCGGCGGATTACGTCATTGTTGCCGCCGATGTTGCCATTGAGGGAAAAGAACGTTTTAACGGCAAAAAAGTGCTGGTTTTACCTATTAAAGATGTTATCAAAGATGCAAATGGAGTTTTGCAATCGCTGCCAACACGTGCACATACTTACAGTAGCAGTAAGGACGTCACCAAGGAGACCGAAAAGGAGAAGAAAGAATCCTCTGGCGACAGTGCAGGCAAAACAGCCATGAAGCAGCTGATGAATGGTGTTTCCTACATGATTCCGTTCGTCGTTGTCGGCGGCCTGTTTATCGCTATATCCATTTCCATCGGCGGTAAGCCCACAGCAAAGGGCATGGTCATTCCACCGGGGGCTTGGGATAAAGTAAACCAGATAGGTGGCATTGGCTTTAATCTGATGATTCCGATTCTGGCGGGCTATATTGCTTATGCAATCTCTGGTCGTGCAGCACTAGCACCGGCCATGATTTCCGCAGTGGTTGCAAACAGCAAGGAAATTCTTGGCACATCCGCCGGCACCGGATTCCTCGGCGCTATTTTTGTTGGCTACCTGACCGGTTATCTAGTCAAATGGATGAACAGTTGGAAGATACCAAGGAGCCTGAAACCAATTATGCCAATTTTTGTAATTCCCCTTTTGGGAACAGCAGCAGTTTCGGCCGTATTGATTCTGTTCCTTGGTGCACCAATTTCCTGGCTGATGACTGCCCTGAACAGTGCACTGACTTTCCTGTCTAAAGATCCAGTAACAGCCATTCCGCTTGGTCTGCTGCTTGGTGCTATGGTTGCTTTCGATATGGGTGGCCCAGTCAACAAGGTTGCATTCCTATTTGGTACAGCCTCCATTGTTGGAGGTACACCGCAGATTATGGGTGCAGTTGCGTGTGCTATTCCAGTGCCTCCATTGGCAATGGGATTGGCAACGCTAATCGATAAGAAATGTTTTAATGAAGAAGAACGTGCTGCTGGCATTCCAGCACTGCTGATGGGACTTATTGGCATTACTGAAGGTGCCATTCCGTATGCTGCCTGTGACCCAAAGCATGTCATGCCCAGCATTATCGTTGGCAGCAGTGTTGCTTCGGCACTAGGCATGGTTCTTGGCATTACAGATATAGTTCCGCATGGCGGTCCAATTGTCGGTTTCTTGGGTGCAACCAACAGTCTACCACTGTTCCTACTAACGATTGCTGCGGGCACAGTTATTTCCACGCTGATGGTTATAGCCCTAAAAGGCATAAAACAGAAGAAAGAATTCGCAAGCAAAGTAGTCTAATTGAAAGCTCAATTTTTAATAAACAAATTTTATATTTATAGAATAGAAGTGGTTGATATGCAGAAATTCATCTATACCATTACCGATCCGCAGGGCCTTCACGCTCGTCCAGCTGGACTTTTAGTTAAATGCGCACAGAAGTGTACATCTTCTGTACAGATGGCTGCCAATGGTCACAGTGCAGACGCAAAGAGTATTTTAGCAGTCATGGGCCTCGGTGTTACGAAAAACAATGAAATTACCTTTTCTGTGGAAGGCGCCAGTGAGGCCAAGGATGCTGCAGCATTGAAGGACTTCTGCGAAAAGAACCTGTAAGGAACTGCTTTCCCCTTTGCAGAACAAAAAAGAAAACGGCTAAAATAAAAAGAAGAAAAAGCTGCGCATTTTTTGCGTAGCTTTTTTGTATTCTTATGATAATGTGATAGATTATAATTAAAGCATAAGTTTTGAAAGGAGATAAACATGGAACCATTATTTTTTGATCCAATATATAAAAGTATAATATGGGGTGGCAGAAATTTAGAAAGGATATTTAATAGAAGTTTACCTGAAGGGAAGGTAGCAGAAAGCTGGGAAATAAGCAATCACGGCAAAGATAACAGCATAATCACAAATGGTGAGTTTAAGGGTAAAAGTCTCAATGAACTTCTTAATAAATTTGGCAGTAAACTTGTTGGCAAAAAATGCTCATCAGAAAGATTTCCTCTTTTAATTAAATTAATTGATGCAAACGATAAGCTTTCTGTTCAAGTACATCCTGATAATGAATATGCAAAAATACACGACAATGATTTAGGAAAAACAGAAATGTGGTACATCATTGATGCTAAACCTAATGCCAAACTTATTTGTGGTGTAAAAAGTGGAACTACAAAAAAACAATTTGAAGAAGCAATAAAAAACAATACACTAAATGAATATCTAAATTATGTGGATGTTAAAAAGGGAGATACAATTTTTATTCCATCTGGTACTGTTCATGCTATTTTAGATGGAATAGTTATAGCAGAAATACAGCAAAACAGTGATACTACCTATAGAGTTTATGACTGGGGACGTGTAGGCAAAGATGGCAAGCCCAGGGAGCTTCATGTAGAAAAGGCACTGGATGTAATAAATTTTGAATACAAAGGCTCAGTTGAAAAAGTTTCAACAAAAAAAGAAGAAGGCTTTGAACATACAAGCCTCATAAACTGTAAATTCTTTAATGTTGACAAAATACATGTATTTAATAGCTACAAGGATAAAACAGATGGCAGCACATTTTTTGCCTATACATGCGTAGAAGGCAATGGAAAACTGAAATATAAGGATAATTATTTTGATATAAAAGGTGGAACAAGCTTTTTAATTCCAGCGGACAATTTAGAATTTGAAATTGCTGGAAACTTACAGCTTTTAAAATCTTATATTTAACTAGTCATTCCACCTTCTGCCTGCATCCTTATTCATTTTCGTCATTATTCCGCCAATCCTGCCCGTTTCCTCTGCTGTAAGTCCACTCCAGCCGTATTTTTCCACCCTGTCCTTAAGCCCTAATTCTTCTGCAATTTCATATTTTATGAGCTCTCTTTCCTTTTCTACAGGTGAGAGCTCCTTCTTTGCTTTTATTTTTGCTTTTACCACTTTTTTAAATGGAGTTGTCATATTACTATCACCAAAAATTATTATCTGTAAATATATGTTTTTTATTCATTGATTATTTAGTAATTTAATATTTCTTAATGATAAGTTTTAGTCCTGCAAATTCATTTATAAAAATTAAAATTTTTATGCTATAATACAATATAATACTATAATACATTACAATAAATAAATACTTGAAAATCTCATTATAATGTAAATTTTTTAAACATTTATTAATAAATTATATTAATAAGGAGGAGTTAAAATGGGAGTTAAAGTTGCAGTAGTAGGCGCCACTGGATTAGTTGGAAGAAAGATTCTTGAAGTTTTACAAGAAAAGAACTTTCCTATTGATAAGCTTTACTTATTTGCCTCACAAAAATCCGCAGGAAAAACTATGATGTTTAAAGATAAGGAATATACAGTAGAAGAACTAAAAGAGGATTCTTTTGATAGAGGAATAGATATTGCACTATTTTCAGCAGGCGCATCAACAAGTTTAAAATTTGCACCAATAGCATCACAAAAGGGATGTATCGTTGTAGACAACAGCAGTGCATGGAGAATGGATAAAAATGTTCCCCTTGTTGTACCTGAAGTTAACCCTGAGGATATAAGCTGGAATAAGGGTATAATTGCAAATCCTAACTGCTCTACTATTCAAGCTGTGGTAGCCTTAAAGCCGCTAAATGATAAATTTAATATTAGAAGGATTGTATACTCCACATACCAAGCTGTTTCAGGAGCAGGCCAAGTTGGATATTCAGACCTTGTAAATGGTGTAAAAGGAGAACAGCCCAAAAAGTTTCCTTACCCAATTGCCTATAATGTACTTCCACACATAGATTCATTTATGGAAAATGGATACACCAAGGAAGAAATTAAAATGGTTAATGAAACAAGAAAAATACTTCATAATGATAGTTTAAGAATTACAGCAACCACTGCCAGGGTACCTGTATTTTATGGGCACTGTGAATCCATCAATATTGAATTTGAAAAAAGCTTTGATATGAAGGATATTTTTTCAACATTAAATTCAGCACCTGGAGTTATTGTATATGATGATGTAAAAAATCAAATTTATCCTATGCCAATTACTGTTGAAGGAAAAGATGAAGTTTATGTTGGAAGAATAAGACGTGATGAAAGCGTTGATAGTGGAATTAATATTTGGGTAGTGGCAGATAACATAAGAAAAGGCGCTGCTACAAATGCAGTTCAAATAGCTCAGTTACTATTAAAATAATTGCTTGCAGTTTTATATATTTAATCTCAAAGCATATAATAAAACAAATATAATTTAAGAAAGGATGGTTATATATGAGTGTATTTACTGGTTCTGGTGTTGCAATTGTTACTCCTTTTAATAAAGAAGGAGTTGACTTTGAAAAGCTTGGGGAACTTTTAGAATGGCATATAAAAGAAAAAACTGATGCTATAATAATTTGCGGTACTACAGGAGAATCTTCTACAATGTCCCTTGATGAAAAAAAAGAAACCATTAAATATACAGTTAATAAGGTCAATGGAAGAATTCCTGTTATTGCAGGAACAGGCTCTAACAATACAAAGGCAGCTGTTGAAATGAGTGTGTGGGCTGAAAGTATTGGAGTCGACGCCCTCCTATTAATAACGCCTTACTACAACAAGACTACTCAAAGGGGCTGCATAGAACACTTTAAGGCAATTGCAAACAGCGTGACAAAGCCAATCATAATTTACAATGTACCAGGAAGAACAGGCCTTAATCTTTTACCTCAAACCTTGTATGAGCTTTCAAAAATTAAAAATATTGTTGCTGTTAAGGAAGCAAGCTCTAATATCGATCAGATTTCCGAAATTGCAAGGCTTTGCGGTGATAACTTAGATATATACTCTGGCAATGACAATGAAACAATTCCAATAATGTCATTAGGCGGAAAAGGTGTTATTTCAGTACTTGCAAATATATTGCCAAGGGATACCCACGACTTGTGCCAAAAGTTTTTAGATGGGGACTTAAAAGGAGCACGTGATATGCAGCTTAAACTTTTACCGCTTATGAATGCCCTGTTCATTGAAACCAATCCAATACCAGTTAAAACTGCCATGAACCTTATGGGAATGAATGTTGGACATCTTAGACTCCCGCTTGTGGATATGTCTGAGAAAAACCTTGAGGCTCTTAAAAAGGAAATGATTAATTATGGAATCAAGCTTTAGGGGTGAAAGTATGAATATTTTACTTCATGGATGTAATGGTAGAATGGGGCAGGTATTAACAAGACTCATCCCTGAAGAGGATGATATGAATATTGCTGCAGGAGTTGACAGCGATGTAAATAAATTTAAGAATTCCTATCCTGTTTATAATAGTTTAAAACAGGTTAAGGAAAAATTTGATTTATTAATTGACTTTTCAAATCATACAGCAATTGAAAATATACTAAATTTCGGATTAAGTAAAAAAGTCCCTTTAGTCATTTGTACGACTGGTTTTACAGATGAAGAAAAAAATAAAATGTTAGAGGCTTCAAAACAAATTCCAATTTTTAATTCCTCAAATATGTCTCTTGGAGTAAATCTTTTAATTTCTCTATCAAAACAGGCTGCACAAGTTTTAGGCTCTGATTATGATATAGAAATAATTGAGAAGCATCACAATCAAAAGCTTGATTCTCCAAGCGGAACTGCCCTCATGATTGCTGACGCTATAAATAAAACTTTAGGAAACAATTCAAATTATGTTTATGGAAGACATTCAAAAACTTCGAAAAGAGATAAAAATGAAATTGGAATACATTCTGTAAGAGGCGGCGGAGTTGTTGGAGAACATGAAGTATTATTTTTAGGATCAGGAGATGTAATTGAAATCAAGCATAGTGCTATTTCAAGAGATGTTTTTGGTTATGGTGCTATAAAAGCTGCAAGGTTTATTATTGATAAGAACCCTAAATTATATAGTATGGATGATTTGATTTAAGACCCCATTGTGGGTCTTTTATCTTAGAAGAACCCATGGGTGTAGTATCCGTAATACCTCGCCTTAGGCAGGGTATTACGGATGTAGCCATTGGATAAAAGAAAGGATTGTTTATATGGAGGAACTTATAAACAAAAGAGTAAAGGAAATTCAAATTTCGGGAATAAGAAAATTTTACAATATGACATTAAAATATCCTGATGTTATTTCCTTAACCTTAGGTCAACCTGATTTTAATACCCCTGAACATGTTAAAGAGGCAGGAATTAAAGCAATTAATGCAAATAAAACAAAATATACTGAAAACCCTGGTTTGCTTGAATTAAGGAAGGAAATATCCAAGTATATAAAATTAAAGTATGGCATGGATTATGATCCTTATAATGAAATAATAGTAACTAATGGTGCCAGTGAAGGCATTGACAGTACCCTAAGAACTATATTGGATGAAGGCTCGGAAGTAATTCTTCCAGGTCCAGTTTATCCTGGATATGAACCTATAATTAAAATGTGTGGTGCTGTTCCTAAATATATTGATACAAGAAAAAACAATTTTAAAATAACAGCTGAGGATATAGGAAAAAATATAACATCAAAAACTAGGTGTATAATACTCCCCTACCCTTCAAACCCAACAGGAGCAGTACTAACAAAGGATGAGGTTCAAAAAATTGCAGATGTATTAAGGGATAGGGAAATTTTTGTACTATCAGATGAAATATACAGTGAACTTGTATATGATAGAAATCACTTTTCTATTGCATCGATTCCAGGAATGAAAGAAAAAACCATTGTAATAAATGGGCTTTCAAAGTCTCATTCAATGACAGGCTGGAGAATTGGCTTTATACTTGGTCCTTCTTATTTAACCAAACACATTGTTAAAGTACATCAGTATAATGCTACTTGTGCTTCATCTATAAGTCAGTATGCCGCTTTAGAAGCAGTGAAAAATGGCTCTGATGATCCCTTAGCTATGAAAAATGAATATAAAAAAAGAAGGGATTATATTTTTAATAGGCTTATAAACATGGGCTTTGAAGTTGCAAAGCCTGATGGAGCTTTTTATATATTCCCATCTATTTCAAAATTCAATATGAACTCTTTTGAGTTTGCAAGTAAACTTTTAGAAAAGCAAAGGGTTGCAGTTGTCCCCGGAGATGCTTTTTCATCCTATGGAGAAGGCTATATAAGATTGTCCTTTGCATGTTCTATGGATACCCTCAATGAAGCTTTAAACAGAATAGAAAGGTTCATCAATATTGACAGTATAAATTTATAATGATATATTTAAAAAAAGATTTTTTTATTTAGTTTACCAGTAATTTAAACTGAATTTTCCGTTTGATCATTATAGGTATTGTAGGAGTGATAATATGATTACAAAAGAAAACTATGATTTAACAAATCCATATGAAATTGCAAAATATATAAGAGAGGCTAAAAAATCTACTCCAGTAAAAGCATATATAGAAGGAAATTTAAATGGAGTTTATGAGGCCCCCATTGATTTATATGGAAGCGATGAATTTTATATTGCTTTTGGAGAAAATACTGATATAGAAAAATTTTTGAAAAAATATAGTGAAAAAATAAAAAAATATAAAATTGAATCTGATAGAAGGAATTCAGCTATCCCTCTTCTCGATACAAGATATATAAATGCAAGAATTGAACCTGGTGCCCTTATTAGAGAAGGTGTTTCCATTGGCAAAAATGCAGTTATTATGATGGGAGCAGTTATTAATATTGGTGCAGAAATTGGTGAAAATTCAATGGTTGACATGAATGCAGTAGTTGGAGCAAGAGGTAAGATAGGGAAAAATGTGCA
>DHEX01000104.1:10047-11718 GCA_002400085.1 Clostridiaceae bacterium UBA4839
TAATTTATATCAGTATGAGGAGCTGTTGTACTAAGGAATTTACATACAATATATTGATTTGCAAATTTAAAGTTAGCACAATATATTGTAGTATCTATTCTTAGTACAACAGCTCCTTAAAAATCATTCATCAATCTCATCTGTTTCCTCTGTACCCTCTATCTCCTCAACTGATTCTTTTTCATCCTTATCACAACATTCCATCTTTGAAATAGAAACTTCATAAGCAACTCTTTTAATAATATTTTCTTCTGAAACTTTTTTCTCATATTCCCTGCTTTGTATTCTCCCCCAAAGCTTTATATGGGTCCCAACTTCAAGATTACTTGAAAATTTAGCATTTCTACCCCATGCAATAGCGGGTATGTAATCAGACTTATTGTAGGGCCTATTAACTGCAACTAAAAGATCAGTAATTTCCCTTCCAAAAGGTGTAGTCCTATAAATTGGGGGTTTACAAATATAGCCGTCAATAAAAATTTGGTTTGGGCTCTTTGAAATTTCTTCTAAGTTTTTTATATCCCGTGCAAATACAGTCAGTATTAATCTATTGCTGCCCTCTACAAATTTATTGTAAGATCTTAACTGTCCCTCAACACTTATCATTTTGCCAATAGACAAATCCACTGCAACCATGAGTCTTTCAGATACTGTAACTGGTAAAATATCTGAAGTATTGCTTAATCTTGGAATTTCAATTTTAAAATTATAAAAACCCTCCCCATACATCTCATGACTAAATACCAACTCCGAGATTACTTTACCTTCTGCATAAACCTTATTAGTAGCCATTAATCCGTCAATCATTTCCCACCCTCTCCCTTCGTATTCCAATAATTATTAATAATGAATTCTAAATTATAAATATTACTCTACAATCAATTTTATGATTGTTTTTTAAAATTTATAATCTATTATTAAAATACAAGTAAGTGCTGCAAGGTAATACAATATTTCATCAGAACTTCCACTTTCTATAAAAGGCTTTTCGAAGGGCTTTATTATTTCATTGGAAATTGTATAGATTCCTCTTTGAAGGCAATAGCTAAATTGAAGCTTATCAGTATCATCAATACTTGAAGCAGTTACTGTAGATTTACTATTTAATCCATAGGTTATAGGGTATATATTTTCGCAATAAAAGCTTATCTTTTCGCTAAAATCTGAATCAAAAATAATATAGCCGTCTTTTTTGATTAAAGATATAATATCTTGAAGCATATTAAAATATTGATGATCTTCATCATCAAATGCAGTTTGAATTAATATATCAAGCTTGACTTTATCCTTAATTATTTGATATTGCTCCTTATAAAAAATATAAATTACTATATCTGTATCACAGTCTATATGGCTTACCTCACCAATACTTTCAATTTGACCATTTGCTATTATAATTTTCTTATTATATTTTAATAATTTGTCCTTTATAATGCTGCATACTTTCGTTTTCCCTCTGCTTCCTATTACCCCTATTTTAATCATAGTTTCACCTCAAAACCTTATCTTTTTCATCTTATAATTTGCACAAAATAGTTTAATTATTCATTATACGGCATATCTTTAATAAACAGCCTAATTATTAAGTATTTTTTTTTGCCTTCCTATATTATCAATATAATAATTATCCTTATAAATAAGATCACTTATTTTTACAAACTCGAACCCTTT
>DHEX01000104.1:11892-13379 GCA_002400085.1 Clostridiaceae bacterium UBA4839
TGTTTCATTTTTTCAGGCTGTATTTTTGAAAAATGAGGATGTGAATTTGAGTGGTTTCCAATTTCATGCCCTTTATCATATATCTCCTTAACTTTTCCAGGATAGTTATCAACCCAGTCACCTACAATAAAAAAAGTGGCTTTTATATTGTTTGTGTCAAGAATATTTAATATTTCATCAATGTATCCTTCATCTTGAGCTACATCAAAAGTTAAAGAAATTTTTTTTTCATTTGTATCTACAGAATAAATTGGTATTTCCCTTTGCGATTTCAAAAAAACATTAGCATATTTGTATCCATCTGTTAATGAATAAGTAATAGATATAAGAACCATAATAAGAACAAGGATAATATTATTTAATACTTTTTTAGGAACAAAAATAACTTTCAATGATATCCCTCTTATTTATTTATTTCTTTATTTATATCTATATGTTTATTCATTTTTTTATTCATAAGTTGTTTATAGTTTTGTATAAAAATGTACAGATTAATAATATTTAAGTTTTACTATTATTTAAGGAGGAATTAAGATGTCTCATAAGAAATTAAAGCCCGAAACTTTTAAAAAGTATAACATGGAGCTTGCTCTTTCTGATGATGAAAAAATTGACCACCCAAAAGGAAGAGAGAACTGCTCACAAAAAGCCCAAAACGAAGGTAATCCAAAGATAACTAAAAAAACTCACAACAGAGAAAAATAATCCTGTTTCCATTAAATTACTAACATAATATTAAAAATTATGCGCAAATTAATAGTAAATAAAACTACATAAGGAGGAATAAATATGGCAGCAGGACAAAGTGGCTCAGGTAGAACTCAGTTAATACCAGAGTCTCATTCCAAACTTGATGATATGAAATATGAAATTGCAGGAGAACTTGGTATACCAGTATATCAAGGTTCTGAAGATTACTGGGGAAGTATACCATCAAGGGATTGCGGCAGAGTTGGTGGCTCAATGGTTAAACGCATGATAGCAATGGCAGAAGAAGAAATTGCCAATGGAAAAATGCCAAATAAAATTTAATTTTAGGGTGTTAACACATAAAATGTTAACACCCCTTCATATTCACTTCTGCATAGGAATTTCCTTCACCTTTAATCCCCCCTATTGTGGCAGAATAGATAAAATTGAGTAATTTCAAACCCTTTTATTTTGAAAAATCGCACTTGCAAACGCAAAGATGGTAATAGATTGTTTGACTGCTATTTTACTTATTATTCAAGTTTAACAATATTTTTAATATTAAATATTACTTCTTTAAAATATACCTCTATTGCTGTACTATCTTTAAACAATTGATTTAAATCATATTTCTCAACTGTTTCTCTAATAGCTAGTATATATTCTTGTATGTTAGAAGTTGAACCTAAGTACAGTGTTTTAGTAATTAAATTAGTAGGGTTTTTGATATATGCATTTTTTAACATACTTTTCCCTAATTCTTCATATGATTCATCCTCCCCAAATTATCTAGTGAT
>DHEX01000012.1 GCA_002400085.1 Clostridiaceae bacterium UBA4839
ATGAAATTAAATTAAAATGTCCCTGTGCATTTGAAGGAGCAATTATTGCTAGCAAATGTATTGAATCATACATCCATAACGAGGTGGATATAAATGAAACTGCATATATTGCACTTCATATTGAGGCAGCCTTAGAGCGGATGGAGAACAATAAAAGTGTTAAAAAGAGAGTATTGGTTGTTTGTGCAACTGGGATGGGAAGTGCAAAAATACTTTATAATCGATTGCAAAAAGTATTTGAAGATCATGTTGAAATAGTGGATACAATTAGCTACTATAATCTTGAATCATATAACTTATCAAAGATTGATATGATTATCAGTACCATTCCAATCGAAGATAAATGGGGAGTACCTGTCCAAAAGGTTGATATCTTTTTATCAGATAAGGATGTCAAGGAAATAAAAGAAAAGTTGTTTTCAAATAAAATTGATATGCATTTGCTTTTAAATTCATCAAGGGTATTTATCCATAAAGATATAAATAATAAAGAAGGTGTAATTCAATATTTGTGCAGTGAATTAGAAAAACAAGGTCTGGTTTCACATAATTATGAGAGCTTTGTTTTAGAAAGAGAAAATGTAGCGTCAACAAGTTTCACAGACTTGGTAGCTCTTCCTCACCCTATGAAATTTGATACAAGCGAAACATTTTGGACGATTTGCACATTGAAAAATCCGATTCAATGGGATGAGCAAAGAAAGGTTCAATTCGTTTGTTTGTTAAATATAAGGAAAGGATATACGGGTGATTTAAACCAAGTGTATCAACAATTAATCGATATCATTGAGAATAAAACGATGATGCAGAAATTAATTGAATGTAACTTACCGGAAGAATTAATTCAATTAATGTGTGAGTAGTGAATAAATATTGAAATAATGTTGAATATTCAAGTGGTATAGAATAATAGAATCCCTTGAGATAAAGTTAATTATCTCAAGGGATTTTGTTATTCTTTAAAAGCCTTACTTAAGAATGAGAAAATCATTTGGTAGAGATTTTTCCGGAGGGATATGGAAAATGATTAGCTTAAGGAGGAATAGGATAAAGACTATAATAAAATTGTTAGAAAATAATGATAATATCATTATTCTTTTTCCTACACAAATATATTAATTATTAAAAATAAAAGGATGATGCAAAATATGATTGATAAAAATGTAAAAAACAAAGAAAATGAAGAAACAAGTGTAAATGACGCTGAATATCTAACAGCCTTTCAGCTAATTTCAACTGCTGGTGATGCGAGAAGTAATGCTATAGAGGCTATTCAAAAAGCTAGAGAGTTTAAATTTGATGAAGCTGAAGACTTATTAAAAGAAGCAAATGAAACCCTTATCAAGTCTCATAATATTCAAACAAATTTATTAACGAATGAGGCAAACGGTAAAAAAAATAGTATTAATATCATATTAATTCATGCATTAGATCACTTAACAATGGCTACCATGGCCATTGATGATGCAAAAGAATTAATATCACTTTATAAAATGATCTATGATCTAAAAAATAAATAAATATTATTATTGGAGGGTGAAAAAAATGACAAAAAAAACTATTATGTTGGTTTGTACCCATGGAATGAGTACAAGCATATTAGTAAAAAAGATGCGTGAAGCTGCTGTAAAGGATGGCATAGATGCTGAAATTTTTGCCGAACCTATGTCCAATGCCGATTTAAGTTTAGAGACAAAAGATATAGATGTAATTCTCCTCGGACCGCAAATTAAATATGCAAAAAAGCAATTTGAAGAAAAAGTTAAAGGAACGAAAATAAAAGTTGCAGTTATTGGTATGGAAGATTACGGATTGATGCGAGGCGATGAGATCCTAAAAAAGGCATTAGAACTTTAAAAAGTATTTTCTAAATTATTTAAGAATATAACTAAATACTTAAAAAAGGAGTAGATATTGAATGGAAGCGCCAACAAAATTTATTGAAAACAAAATTGTACCGTCTGTATCAAAAGTAACAAATTTTAAATATTTTGTTGCTTTAAGATCAGGTTTCCTATCTATTATGTCTTTAACGTTGATAGGATCTATATTTGTGCTAATACTTAACTTTCCTATCCCAGGGTATGCAGATTTTATGAACCGTATTTTTGGAGAGGGTTGGTCATCACTTCTTTCACAAGCGACAAGTGCTACTTATGATATATTTGGAGTTATGACTGCAGCGACATTTGCCTTTTACCTTGCAAGAGAATATAAAATGAACGAATTGCAAAATATGATATTAGCCATAGTCGCATATATTGTTGTTACCCCTAAAAGCACTATTTTAAAATCAGGTGAAGTAGTAACAGGGGTTTTGCCTTTTGCTTGGCTCGGCACGAAAGGAGTTATCACAGCATTATTAATAGGAGCTATATCAGTTGAAATTAATCGTTTCTGTATTAAAAAACATTTGGTTATTAAAATGCCTGAAAGTGTTCCTGATGCAGTTAGTCAATCATTTAGTTCTTTGATTCCTGGTTTGTTAATTGTTATTGCTTGTTTAGCTATTAACGGAGTTTGCTCTATATTTGGATTCTCATTTCATGAAATGATATATAAATTAATACAAACTCCACTACAAGGAATAACTGGCACTGCAGGGTCAATGATTATACTTGCAGCATTAAATGGATTGTTTTGGTGGTTTGGCATACATCCTACAGTTATTAATTCTTTATTATACCCATTGCTTAACGCAAATGCTCTGGAAAACTATGAGTTGTTTAAAGCTGGAAAATTAACAGTCGAAACTGGTCATATTGGAACTACTCAAATGTTGGATCAATTTGCAACAATGGGTGGTGCAGGTTGTACAATTGGTTTAATAATAGCAATGTTTTTAGTAGCAAAATCACAGAGATTGAATGCCACTAAAAAGTTAAGTGCAGTTCCATCTTTATTCAATATAAATGAACCTGTCATATTTGGTGTTCCAATTGTATTTAATCCTCAAATGCTAATACCTGTTGTATTGTCACCTATGGTTGCAGTAATTCTACCTATTATTGCCATAAAAACTGGCTTCATGCCTATATTCACTGGCGTTACGATACCATGGGCTACTCCACCAATTATTTCCGGGTTTTTATTATGTGGTTGGCAGGGAGCTATCGTTCAACTTGTTTCAATAGCTTTAATTGTAATGATATATTATCCGTTTGTTGTAGCATTGGATAAGCAATACTTAGCAGAAGAAAAGAAAAATNNTATTTACTGGGAGGTGCTTTTTATGCAGAATAATGAGTTTTCAAGAGAGTTTTTATGGGGCGGAGCTGCAGCAGCTCATCAATTAGAAGGTGGATGGAATTTAGGAGGTAAAGGTGTCAGTGTAGCAGATGTAATGACAGCAGGTGATGCTCATACAAGCAGAAGAATCACTCCCGGAGTATTGGATAATGAATATTATCCTAATCATGAAGCAGTGGATTTTTATCATCATTATAAAGAAGACATAGAATTATTTGCCGAGATGGGATTTAAGTGTTTTAGAACCTCTATTTCATGGTCCAGAATATTTCCTAATGGTGATGATGAGAAACCAAATGAGGAAGGGCTAAAATTTTACGATAATATTTTTGATCAATTATTAAAATATGGAATAGAACCTATTATAACACTTTCTCATTTTGAAATGCCATATAATCTGGCTCACAAATATGGAGGATTCAGAAATAAAAAATTAATTGATTATTTTACTAGATTTGTGGAAGTTGTTTTTAAAAGATATAAAGATAAAGTTAAATACTGGATGACATTTAATGAAATTAACAATCAAATGAACACAGCGGATAATTTTGATAGCTTCACCAATTCAGGAATTGTATATAAAAGTGGAGAAGATAAAACTGAAGCAATGTATCAGGCATCACTTAATGAATTAATAGCTAGTGCAAAAGCAGTTATATTAGGACATAAGATTAATCCTAATTATAAAATTGGATGCATGATGAGTTTTATACCTATTTATCCGGCAACTTGCAAACCTGAAGATGTCTTTTTATCATTGCAGAAGATGCATAATCGTTATTTCTATAGTGATATCCATGTGCGAGGAGAAATACCCGCATATGCACTAAAAGAATGGGAAAGAAAGGGCTATCATATTGACTATACCCCTGAAGACTTGAAAATTCTCAGAGCTGGCACGGTGGATTTTATAGGGATGAGTTACTATAAATCCAAAACAATTTCTAGTACAGCAATAGAGAAAAGTTACAATTCTGGCGAATTTGAACATGAGCTTAAAAATCCGTATTTAAAAGCCAGTGATTGGGGATGGCAAATAGATCCCATTGGCCTTAGGTATGCATTAAATTTATTAAATGAGAGATATGGTAAACCTATATTCATTGTTGAAAATGGATTGGGCGCATATGATAAAAAAAATGAGAACAATGAAATTGATGATGATTATAGGATAGAATATCTGAGGAGCCATATCATAGAAATGAAAAAAGCTATTACTTTAGATGGGGTAAATGTGATTGGCTATACACCTTGGAGTGCAATAGACATAGTTAGTTCAGGAACAGGTGAATTCGAAAAACGGTATGGTTTCATTTATGTTGATAAAAATAATGAGGGAAAAGGTACATTAAAAAGATATAAGAAAAAAAGTTTTTATTGGTATAAAAATGTAATAGAATCAAACGGTCAAAACTTATATATATAACCGGGCATATAACAATTGTTCTCTATAGTTGTCATCAGCCTATTTATCATTTAAAAGTTAACTCCTTGCCCCTTTTCCATTACATTTTCTCCAAACAACCGCTAATTTTTCTTTGATTAGCGGTTTAATTTTATAGCTCTTTTATTTTGATAGCTTGTACACTTTTAAAATAGGTATAACCAATAATCCCATTTTTAAAATGCAAAATGAGCTTTATAAAAACTTTCTCTATTTTTTTAAAAAGCAATATTCTTTTTTAACAGAGTAGTATAAACACTCCCTCAAGCTGCAGCTGCATGTTCTATAATAAATTTGTTTATTATATCCCTATACCTTTCATCTTTTGATATAATATCTACTCCAATGCAGCAAAGTTTTGATACTCTTGATTGAGTAATGTTCCCTAAAAATTTGCATATATCGCTGCATTTATAATTACATAAGCTTCTCATTAAAAGTGTAGCTAATGCTCTTGCAACCTTGGTATTCCTGCTGTTCTTTACGTGCAGCATTACTTCATTTACCCCAGTTTCCTCTGCAATAAATTTTGCTATATCCTTCGGATCAAAGTCCCTTACTATTATCTTTCTTTCGCTTTTGTACTCTGTTTTTTCATCTTTAAATTCCACTTCTTTTTTAATTCTGTCATCATCACATATATACACAAATTTAAGATAATCTTCTCTTGCCTTGTTTACGTTTTGATCAAACATTTGCATTATAAAGCCTTCATCAAGTAGCCCTGTGTCGTCTTTTTCAAGTCCAAGATACACTTTTAAACTTGAATATTTATATTTTTCAGGGCATTTCTCATATCCCTTTATTTTTAATGGATTATTATGAATATATGCAGATAAAGTAAGAAGATATTTATCTGTATTTACTATCTTGCTTTTAAATCTGTCTTGAAATAAATGTCCATTCCTTTTATGGTTTTTATTAAAGGTTTGAGCATATTTAAAGTTTAGCCCATGCATTATTTTTGATATATCTGCTCCCTTAGGATCAATTATAAAATGAGCATGATTGGTCATTATACAATAGGCATACACTTTAAAGCCATAGACCATCTGATATCTTTTCATAAGATTTAAATATTCATTTTTGTCATCATCTTTTTTAAATAGGGGTATCTCAGCTATACTCTTTACCATTACATGATATATGGCATCTTTTTCTTTTACTCTTGCGCATCTGGGCAAGAAAACCACCTCATTTCAAGTTAATTTTTTACTATTTATAGTATTTACCTAAAATGAAGTGATTATTCAAAATATATAGTAGGACAGAAAAATACTTATCTGTCCCAGATTTTTTTTGAAGGGGACATCCTTGTTTTTGGTGTTGAGGAGCTTCCAGATAAAATGGTTCATTGTGAGGAGCTTTTAGATATAGTAAACAAGCAGAAGGGGGGCTGCTATTAGTGCTCATCCCTTTAGAGATAACAATAGGGGGCTTAAGGATTATATAAGAAATGTTAAGGATATGTTGTCAGGAGTTGAGGTGTTCAATGGAAGTACAACACCCCATCACAATTTGTATGACTATGCCTTAGCAACAGAATTAGGGCTTCCACCCTTTGGGGCAAGCGATGCCCATGTAACAGAAAAAATTGGGACCTATGCAACTGTTTTTGAAGATGGAATTAAGAATGAAAGGGATTTTCTAGACTGCATAAACTCAAAAAATTTATGCCCGGCAGTTTTAAAGAATGGAATATATGAAAAGATAAATATATTCGATACTAAATTATAAACATCCATCCTAAAATCCAATAAAACCATTGTATAAAGAGACTATGGACAGTTGGGACATATAACAATTGTTCTCTATCGTTGTCATTAGCCTATTTATCATTTAAAAATTAACTTTTTGCCTCTTGATTCAAACCATCCATCAAGATAGGAGAAAATGATTATGGACAAAAAAATATTATTAGCCGCTATAGTAACCATTTTTATTGGAGAAATTCTATTGGGACTTTTCTTGCTTAATAAGAATTCAAATAAGGATGCAGGAGAGTTTAAACTATCAGATTATCAATCATTTATAAATAATTTTCCATCTGAAAAAATGGTTGATGCAATTGGCAGTGCAGCAGAAGCTAAAAAGCAAGCAGAAAAATTGTGGGTAGAAATATATGGTGAAAGTGTAAAAGATAATAAACCATATATAGTATTTTATGATTCCGCAAATAAAGTGTGGCTTGTTAAGGGCTCAATACCTAAAAATACCATAGGTGGTGTTCCTAATATTTTAATTCAAGCAGATGGAAAGGTTTTAGCAGTGTGGCATGACAGATAAAATACCAAGTTGAACCAGATTTTATTGGATACCCAAATGGTTTTTGCATTACCGAATATGAAATTGACGAAAGTGAATGGAAAGAAGGGTTTTTCACCTATTGATTCAGTCGATCAGAGCAGCTTGCTCGGGCTGGTATTTGCCTGAAAACAATGCATAGTTTTCATCCTGGGCATTGCATTTTCTCTAGACAATCAATAATTTTAATTTGATTAGTAGTTTAACTTTATACTGTAATGCGTGAAGATAGCGGTGGTGATTTTTTTGGGGGGAGATTTATACTCGCTGGAGGGGGTGCATTAGGAGTATCTTGATCATTTGGGGGTGCGAATTTTTGAAATCCAGTTGGGTGGGTTGTGTGGGAATGAAAAAGCATACTTCTTCAAGAAAAGGACATAAAAAATATTGATTAAGGGTGGGATTACTTATATGCTGTGCGGTGGATTAAGAATTAGATGCTTAGATGAAATTGAATTACAGCTAAGGGAAATAGTAATAGAGTTTGGAAAATGGATTAGGGGAAAATTGGATTTTCCTGTTACAGTTACAGTTTATATAAGAGGCAAGTATATAAGTAAAATAAATAATGAAGAGACTTTTTTAGCATCATTTTTCGCACCAGATAACAGGGCGCATAATCCTTATATTAGAGTGGATGTGGAAAATCATAAAGATAACTTAAATGATGTTAATGAATTTAGAAAATCAATATTAGTGTCTATAGCTCATGAAATAATACATTATATGCAATGGCTTGAAGGCTTGGATTTTTGTGAAGAAGATGCAGAGAATAAGTCTGAACAGTTAGTAGGGAAGTTTATAGAAGATAGAGGATATAATTTAACAGTAACTTTTAAATCAAAAAAGTTATTAGAATTAGCAGATTTAAAAAGTTCACATGGAAATTTTAATGAGGCGATTTCATTGTATAAAGAGGCTATAAAATTAGGCTGTAATGATGAATATGTATATAATTCTATTGCTTATTATTATGATTGTATAAAAATGTATAATGAATCAGTATACTATTATGATAAAGCTCTAAAAATTAACCCTAATAATTCCGCAATATACACGAATAAAGGTTACGCATTATATTGTTCTGAAAAATATAATGAAGCTATAAAAAATTATAATAAATCTTTGAATATTGAGCCTACTAAAGAAACCTATGTATTTAAAGCTTATGCAGAAGAAGAACTTGGAAATTCTGCGCAAGCTATAGAGTGCTATGACAAGGCTATTCACTTAGATTCTAATTATGATATAGCCTATAATAGGAAGGGACAATTGTTATGTTATATGGGTATAATTGATGATGCTAAACAAGCTTGCAGCAAAGCGGTTTCTATTAATTCTAATTATGCAGATGCCTACTATAATTTATCAGTTATATGTGCAAAGTTGGGTGATTTTTCTACAGCAATCAACTATTTAAAAACTGCAATAAGCATTGATAAAGAGTATGTACATTATGCACAAGATGAGGAAATTTTTAATGATTATAAAGACTTATTTCAACAAGTTATACTTAACTATTACAAATGAGGAGGATTATATGGAATTGTCACAATCGACAAAAAAAATATTAGAAAATGCAGGGTGGAATTCTTTGCGTCATATCGATATTCAACCATATCAAGAAGCTTTAAGTTTGGATGGATATGAAATAAGTGATAAAGCAAAAACATTTCTTGCAGAGTTTGGGGGACTTGAGCTTGTTCACCCAGCATATAGAGTTTCCAATGAAATAGATCATACCCATTTTGATCCACTACGTGCAATCAGCGGAATATGTCATGAACGAGTTGAGACATATGAGGAAAGAATTGGTGAAAAGCTGGTGGTAATTGGCGAAGGATATAATGAGCAATTGGTTCTACTGATTTCTGAATCAGGGAGAATATTTGGTGCATATGATGATTTTCTTACTTGTTTAGGAAACAACACCTTTGAAGCACTTGATGCAATATGTCAGCGAAAGGAGACACCAAAAATTAGTTAGTATATGCTCACTGCAAAAATAAAAATCTTCTATGGAAAGAACCATTCCACCACTTACATATCTTTTGTAATGATTATCATCCTAAAAAATCACAAAATAATCATCATCTATTCTACTATTAAAATCAAAATATGCATCATAGCTGCCTATATGACTATTGTTGTAGATTATTTGAATACTTACAACTACATGGTTATAATTGCACTCAGGCCAATTTTCTAGCTTTAATGAGATACTTTGTATAGAAATTAATAGCTTTTCATTATCAAAATTACCAAAGTACTTTTTAAATTCTTGTTCTGAATCAATTCTATAATTATTAAAATTTACCCAAAAGCCTTCAATGGCTTTTTTTTCAATATCATTAGTAAGTATCCATTCCTTCAATTTACTAATATCCATAATTATTCTCCTTTGATTAATTTAATATACCACGGTTAATGTTTCCCTCGTTATATTTTGTAGGGTTCCCTATATTATCACAGGTTATATCTTTCCAATTATAAGATGTAAGCTTATTCTTTAGAATCCTAATGTTAGCTATAGTTTGTGCAGTGTGCCAAATTGTAGTGATATTGCCAATGCTTTAATATGTACAATTTGTTAACAGATTGATAACATGAGTTTTAAATACAATTATCAAATATTTCTTGTATATAGAAATATTGCTGACGCAACAAAATAGTAGTGTTAACTTTATACCTACCATATTTGCGTTTGCAAGTGCGATTTTTCAAAAAAAGGGTTTTGGATTACCCAATTTCATCTATTTGGCTATACAAATAGGAAGCTTGCCATTACGATGATAAGAGATGACGTTCTTGGTCATTCATTTTCAGATGGTACAAGTTTTGAACCACACTTTAATGCCGGTAAATTACACTAAAATCTTACAGTACTATAAATTAAAATTTTTAAGGAGAAAAAATGAGATATTTTACTAATGAATTGTGGAATGGAATAAATAGTAATTCTGAAGATGAACGAAAAAAGGCAGAATTACAGTGGGACAAAAATGATAAGGAATATTACGAAATATTTAAAATTGTAAAAGGATTGTTGCCTAAGAAATTTATGAAAATATATGAGCAAGAATATGGATTTCATGATTATAAGTTAAGAAATTTTGAAGTTATACATGGGGAGGAAGGGTATGTAGACCCAGTAGAATTTAGTATAATTATTACAAATGGAGATAATGTATGGAATATTGTATATAAAAAAATAAAAAAGATATCAATCAATTATGAACAACAATCAGATATGATTAAAAGAAAAAAGAGAGTATATGAAGGATTTGATGATTATGGATATGATGAGTTTTTTCAAATAGATGAAAAAACATTATCACATGAAATACTTTTTGCATCAGGAGCAACAATTTTAGTCCATTTTGAAAAAATATCTATTTTGCCCCAATAATGGCAAATGGTTTAATGGGATTTGATACTCATAATTGTGTTGAATCACGAAAGAAATTAAGTAAATATCTTGGTATTGGTAAATACCAGTTCTTTAAAAAACTGATAAAAGGAGTGAATAAATTTTGGGATGGAAGCATATTGTCATAGAAGCGAATTGCCTTTTTAACTGGGATATAAGTGTTAATGATTTAGAAATGAATATAGTAGATAATAAGAAGGAACTCCCTCATTGTTGTAAATTTGGTCCGGAAAGAATAAGCATAAATTGCTTAAGATTTGATGAGGATGAAAATAAGTATTGCCCATTTTTAGCATTTGGGAAAGCTAGGACTTCAATTGTTTTAACTGGTATAAATTCTGAAGAAGAATCCTGTAAGGTGTTTTGGACCGATGAAAATCTAACAGATGATGAATGGGTGGAAAAAGAAGAATTATGGATTAATGAATGGAAGAAGAAAATAAATGAATAGAATTTTAAGTAAAGCATCTGGCTACAAAAATATATAAAAAAATACTGTACAACTATTAGAATATTTACAAAATAGTAAGGAAGGATATATTGGGTAAAGCTAATGTAAAAATAGTAAAACTAACTTGGATTGATGAAGATGCACAGGAAGCAGATGTTGAATTTGAGTTTGAAGGGAACATATATCATGCTTTCGGGTGTCCCGTAAGTTTTATTGAAAATGAGAAATATGAAGTTGAATTATTCTGTATAGAAGACTTAGATGTTAATATTGATTTTATGCTTAAAGAAAATACAGAAAAACAGAAAATATTAAAGCCTAAAAGTAACTCAAAATGGTCATACTACGCTTTTGGTCAGGTAGTAGCGGTTAATCCTCTAAGTGTAGATTGTGGAGTAACAATTTTCGACCTTGAGAGAAACTTTAGAGATGAGAGACTAATAAATGAATATATATATTTTGTAATTGAAAGGCTTGATATTATGTAGGATGATGCACTAAATAATGTAAGCGTCGGAATGGTTCTTTCCATACATAGTTGAAATATATTAATGGTTATTAAAAAATTATCTATTTTCAATATACCAGGATTATAAAAATAAATAATTTCAATTAACATTGGAAAGAACCGGCGGAATACATACCGTACATATAAAAAGAGTCTATAAAGGATTTTGTGTAAACTGAATAAAAAGTACTCTTTCTTAGCAATAATTTAGATAAATAAATTACCAAGTTATTACAAGGAGGAGCATTTTTTATAATAAGAATTATTCAGGGAACGGTGCGGATAGTTGATGCATGAGTAAAGACAAAATAGGAGGTAACATTGTGGATTATTTTATTAACGTTGCCAATCTTTCAGACTTAGAGAAAAGAGGAAGCTGGGATGATGCGAAAAAATTATTATATGAATTATGGTTATCTAATAAAGATGATGCTGAGTTAGCAATTAGGTTAGGAACTGAGTGTTGGTATGTTTTAGTTGAATGGGAGTTAATTGAAAACGATAATTTATGTTATGAGTCTTTTAATAATACCTTAAGGGAGGTAACAAATTATGGATTAAAAAGATTTAAAGAAGATAATAAATTTTTATCTATATTTGGTTATATGATTACAACTTTTCCGTTTTTATTTGGG
>DHEX01000113.1 GCA_002400085.1 Clostridiaceae bacterium UBA4839
TTAAAAAATGCCCCAGCAAAAGGGAGTTCAACTTAGGGATTTACGAAAACAAGTAAATTTTTGACCGGCTCTCTTCAAGCGGAGACTCGAAAGTAAAGACTGCACCGAAGGATAATACCTTTAGTGCAGTCTTTCTTTATTGTTTTTATTCGAAAGCCCAAATGGTTTCGTCACCACAGATATTGCGGATTTTAAGACGAAGTGGTTGTTTTCTACATCGAATTGTTGAATCCCAGAAATCCTTTGTTTTAGCACCATCCTTGATAACATAGCCGCTTTTATCGATTTTGATTTCACTATCAGAATGCCATTCGCCCTCAGCAGCAGTACAGTCAAGGCTTAAATATTCTATAAGTTCCAGTCCTTCTTCACTGATTTCAATTGGCTTGTATGGCTTCTTTTTTGATGAATTAAGAAACGCCTTCTGATTGAATTCGGCAATTTTTTGCATAACACGATCACTAACGAATTTATCTATAGTAACAGCATAATCGCCGAATAAATCTTCGTGTGCCTCTTCAACGTGAAATTCAGCGTAATCATCGACTACAACATCATCAAGAATTGTTTTTAAATCTCGTAGTTCAATTTCAACGGTTGTACTATCATCATCGGCAATAAAATTATCAATTTCATCCTTATTTGTAATATCAACATAGTAAACAATTACCTTTTTAATATTATTGTCTAATTCGGGTATTGCCTGATGAATAATACGATTCATAAGAACAGTATCAAGCAACTTAGTAGAACTATCCATCAAGTTAGGAACATATACGGGAATTGTGCCCAGCTTACTGTCAGAAATTGCTCCCTCCCAGAACGAATCCAATGAATCCTCATTCTTTAAACCAGGTATGAGAAATTTAATTTTATCCATTGTTTGTACTGGATTGCGGTACAGTTGAACCCCATCCTTGATTTCAAGGACATCAAATTCTGCACCTTCAGACTTCAGCCTGTCGCGAGTCGTTTGAATCGAGTTAAGACCTATATCGCAATGAATAAATTTTCTTTCTAATTTGTTTGCGACAGCAGCGGTGACACCACTACCACCGAAGAAGTCAGCAACGAGCATATCCTTATTTGAAGATGCTTTAATAATCCTTTCAAGTAAAGCTTCTGGCTTTTGAGTAGAATAATCTACTGCCTCATCAAAGTGTGATTTTAGTGGAGATATATCATCCCACCAATCAGATAATGGTTGTCCTTTATTGATATCAAGCCATGGTTGAGATAAATCATTTGGATGTCCTTTTAACTTTGCATAGACGCCTGGATTGTTGTCTTTTAACCATTGATATGTAATGCACCCATTTTCATCAAAATATGTTCCGTATCTGTCAATTGTACTTTGTGATAATTGTTGCCTCTGAATATTAAAAACACGTCTTTCGTCATCTGTTTTTTGATAAACATAAATGGTATCATGTTTTTTCTTGAAATATGGAACAGCCTTTGCTCCAATATCCTTGTATCCCCACACAATTTCGTTTAAGAAATTATCTTCTCCAAATATCTCATCCATGAGGATTTTTACATAATGTCCTATGTGCCAATCCAAGTGAACATAGATAGTTGAGGATTCACTCATAACACTTTTTATTGCAACCAGATTTTCATACATCCAATTTAGATACTTCTCTTTATCCCAAACATCACCGTACATTTTTTCTTCAAAAGTTTTTAGTTCGTCAATATCCAGTTCTTCCTCTGCTTTTGCAATAGTCTCAGCCAACTTAGGATTGCGGCGAACATAAACCTGTTTTGCATAGTCTGCACCGCTGGCAAAAGGGGGATCAATATAAACAAGGTCAACTTCTATCCCTTTCTCTTTCAAATATGCACAAGCTGAAACGCACTCACCACGGATAACCATATTACCATTTTTATTTTCACCAACAGTTTCTATCTTCTCCATATCATAGAGTGGCATACCGTGCTGCAAAATCATCGAAGTTTCATCTGCACCACGATATCTAAGTATTCTGTTAAAATTGCCAAGAACCGCTTGTCCTTCAATTGGTTCCGGTATAAATGGTACATATTTAATCGGCATTATTGTACACCCCCAAAAAATTCTGTGATTTTTCTATTCGTTGCGGAAATTCTATCATTTTCAGACATTGTGTCTTCTAAGTACAAATAATCGAAACGCTCATAGCCAAAGGCTGTATTGTTCTGCTTTGAAAATTCGGTTTCCATAAATTTGCGTTTATCCTTGAATGTTGGGTCATTAGCATATATCTCACCCTTCGTTTCAACAATAACTACTTTATGGATTTGACCATTTTTGCGTTGAATAACAAGGAAATCCGGAGTATAAATGCCAATGTAAATCCACTTGCTCCCGCTTTGCTTATAGCATTTGATTTTAAATTCTGTCATTGCTCGGTCACCATTGTAATACACTTCAAGATCAAGTCTTTCCATTTCGGAAAAAGTAAGTATTTCCTTTAAGAATGTCTGCTCGTAGTCACTATCAGTACGGTATGGCAGGTAATGGAAAGAGCGGTTTTTCTGCGGGTGCGATGCATTCTGCTTGCGTAGTGTGTCTGCCATTGCTTGATTACCGGTTTCTTCTGCCAACTGAATCAACTGTTGAACTTTAGGGTTAACCTTCAGCTTGCCCTTATCATCGAGTATGATATTTTCAACAATTGCTTGTTCCGGATAGTAAATATTCGGATTAACCGTGCGTACTTCTGGTGAGAAGTTGGCAATATTAAGCAGACTGGACTGCTGTGGTATCAGTTCTTCTGTAGAAGTGAAATCCCTCTTTGCAGTAAAAGCCTTCCTGATATTTGCATTAACAGTAGAAACGTCATACTTGGAACTAAAATAACGAGCATCGCCCCGTTGATATGTTATCGCATCATAAACACGTTGAAGCTGCAATTCGTATTTCATCAGCTGTTCAACAGATAGTGTATAAAAGCTCTCTTTAGCTATCGCATATAACCATGACGTGAAGGTTGCCTGTGTAGCTCCACGCTCGGTAGTATCAATTTCCCTTGTTATCGTCTGTAATGAGAAATCAGTAACTCTTGTAATGTCTGCGGATAACTGTGCATTATCGGCTGCTTGCAGAATATCCTTTTCTGGATTTGCTTCCTCAACAACAAGCGTATCATATTTAATTTTAAACTGATAAAAATCGATTTTAGGCAGCTTAAGGTAAGAAGAACGGTCATAGCGGTGTAATGTCACCTTATCATCATTGCCCTCTGTAAATTCTTTTATAGAGATGTGGTGCTGCTGCTGTAACTGCGATTCCAGCTTTTTAGCATTATCCCCATTGAGGTAAACCAATGCAGTCTCTGGCTCATCCTTGACCACTTGTCGTAAGCATCTGCATGAAGTTTGGAGAACCATGTTTTTAGGACAATCGCCCTCCTGTGAAAGAATAATACCGGTAAGACTGCGGCAATCCCATCCTTCCTTACCAATTTGTACAAGCAAAACTATACGTATTTTAGACAGTGATGTGTCGAGCGTGTCAAATTGAAGCTGGCTATCAATTGGCTGTGGATATTGTTTGTTACCTTTATGAAATTTTAGAATAGCATCATTACCAATGCCGTATTCTGAAGCTATACGATTAACCAATGGGTATACCAGTTCTTCCAGCTTTTCAATAGTGCCACAGTAAATGCCCAGTTTCGCTACAAGGTTACCTTCATATAAAGTATCCTTATAATTATCAAGAAATTCTCTGACACCTTTTTCAATAATGCGACTGCTATTAGCTATTTCTGATATTTTAACAATAGGTCGCTTAAGAAAATTACCTATGCCTTTTATCAGAGGATAGTAATAGACTATATTTGTAATTTCTGCTGTTGCAACAGTCAATTTATCAGTAACCGAGATTTTTTCGGCTTTTTCCAAATAAGGAGTGCCTGAAAAACCTATGACAGAGTTTACTGTCCTGTTTTCTGCCCACTTGTTTACAACGGCACGGAGTTTGATTTCATCACTCACAGCATGATGAACTTCATCGATAAATATCGCTAATGAAGGAAGCTTCCCGATTAAGTTGCGGAGTTCGTTTGCTTGCCTATCCCTTTCATCGTCACTTTGTTCAAACAGGCTTATCTGTCCATTCTTTTCTTGAATACGGTCAAGAATAACCTTCTCTGCATTTGTAACAGCCACTAATCCGAATAGCTCAGACAACGGCTGATGGTTAGCTATTTTCTGTACATTCGGATTTTTCGTTTTATTAGACTTATTTGTAGTTTTGCCCTGATCGAGAACCTCAAAGGATATTATTCGCCTAATATCAGATGCTGCTGGCTCTGGCAAAACCCATGACGGGTCAAATTTTTGTATGGTTTTAAGGCTTGGAACAACAGAAGACTTCAAACCAGACGGTGCAAATATTATAAAGTTGTGTGCAAATGCCGGATTATTAGGCTCATTAATACCAAAGTACAAATCAAGATAGATAAATGCAGCCATTAAATATGTTTTACCTGCACCCATTGGAAGGCTGAACAGATAATCTGTATATGATACACCATAAAAGGCATCTTGGAAAAATTTAATGTAGTCAATTTCTTCCGGAGCCTTTTTTATCGCTTTTTCCAGTTTTTCTGAAACCTGTTCACCCTTTTCATTTTTTAGACACGCATATTCGAATAGTGCAGCGGCGGCCTTGTTATTCTGCAAATACTGATGCACAGAACTCGACAATTCAATGCTATCCAAATCAAGCGTATTAAATTTACCTGCTTGGAATAGATCTGCCAGAGGTTGTCCTTCACAAGCAATTTTCAAATATAAATATGTTTTTATGGCATCAGTCTGCGCATCACGCATTTTGCCGTTGTTTTCTATGTAGTCAATTATTGAGTTCACAGTGCATTCAGATGAGGAATACCATCTGTTACAAGCATTTTCAATCATTTTATAAAACATTACACATCCTCCTCATCCAGAATAAATTCCAAAATATCATCCACCTTGCAGTCTAAGACTCTGCAGATGGTTTCTATGCTCTCCAAAGAAACATACCTATTGCGTCTGAGCCGCGTGAGAATGTTGCCACTGAAACCGGCTTTCTTCTGCAACTGTGATGCGGTTATATCTTTCTCTATCATTAAATGAAAAAGTTTCTTGTAGCTTACAGCCATAGCCTTATCCTCCATCGTAAACTCAAGAAAAATTATATCACGCAAAAGTGACTTTTACAATATTAAGATGTATGTTTTGCAGTCATCCAACCTACCAAAATGGTACTCGAGAGTATTGTATAGACCACCTTATTACTCCAAGTTGAGTAATGGAAAGTGGGGGAATGCCTTGCAATTTCCTACTTTCAGAGCAATATATGTAGTGAAGGAGGTGCCCCTATGAGTAGAGACTGGACACAGGAAGAATTGCAAGCTGCAAGCAAAGCTATGAAAGCCGCCGGGCATTTAAGTTATGATGAGTTCTGCGAACATTTGAATAAGACCATCTTCATAGCTTACTGCAAGGACGCAGATAATAGCCTGATTACAATCAGTGGCTCATATAACTGTAAGGAAGAATTAGAAAAGCAATTGCAGGAGCATTTTAGCTACTTAAAAGTAATGACGGTGTTATCCGAGGAGGATATAGTTTTTATCAAGAAAAATCTCAGATAAATCATCACAAACAAATAGACCTCGTTACTGTACCCACACCAGGCAAGGTAGCGAGGCCTATTTTTTATTCTTTATTTTCTACTTATGTAGCCTTTTTACGAGCATAGCTGGCTCGTCTGTTTCTACGATTACGCTCAGCTCGGCAATCCTAACTGTCACAATATAGTTGACTGCATGAATGCCATACAAGGTATTTGCCACAAGCAGGCAGGAATGTTAGATCCACAGAATTGAGATTCTGAGGATTTAACATTCTTTTTTTATATTGGGAGATCGGTTTTTAGGTTTTGCATACATAAAAAATTATTTTTTCAAAAATCGTCAGATTTGTTCCTTTCCCAAGGCTACAAGTTAGGAGCAAAAATATTTTTCCAATAAAGTCGTTCAAGTTCGCGATAACTGTCCTGTGAATAGTGAAGGGGTTAAATATTTCGGCTATTAGTAGATGAAAGAAAATCCCTCTGAACACATCATCTGTCCTTTGAATAGCAGAGCGGCAGAAATACACAAGGAGGAGCAATTAAATGAATTTTGATAACATTCCCCAGTATGTCAAAGAGAACGCCGAGTTCTGCTGTTGGCGGTACGAAACCGTAAATAACAACCATACCAAGGTTCCGTATAATCCAAAGACAGGAGGCAGAGCCAGCGTATCTGCACCTGCAACCTTTACCAACTTTGCTGCAGCGGTTACGGCATCTGTAAATTACAGCGGTATTGGTATCCGTGTGTCAAACTGCATTATCGGCATCGATCTTGACCACTGTATTAAAGACGGAGCAGTACTACCGTGGGCACTTGCCATTGTGCAGATGTTTCCACAGGCATATATCGAGATAAGTCCAAGTGGCACAGGCTTACGCATTCTTTGCTTAGCTCCGGATGGCTACACATACGATACGGAAATTTACTACATCAAGCGCGGTAATATCGAAGTCTATGTTCCCAATGTCACCACACGCTTTGTGACCGTCACAGGCAATGTGTATCAAAGCGGTGATGTTGTTAAATGCACAGAAGCCTTGCAATGGCTGCTCGACACGCATATGAAGCGCCCTACTCCAAAAGTGTCTGCGGAAATCATGGAGAGAGAAAGTTACTTATCCGATGAGAGCGTACTGGATAAGGCTTTGACTGCAAAGAACGGGGAGAAGTTCAAAAAACTGTGGGAGGGAGAAATAACAGGCTATCCCTCACAAAGCGAAGCAGATCAGGCACTCTGTTCTATTCTCGCTTTCTATTGTAATGGAAATTACGAGCAGATAGACAGACTGTTTCGGTAGTCCAGTTTGATGCGTGACAAGTGGGATAGCCGCCGCGGCGGTGATACCTATGGTAGCATCACCATTCGTAATGCCATCAGCGGTGTGACAAATTTCTATAAACCCATAATGCGAAACAGTGCTATCGAGGACTTTGACGAACGTATGCCCCGACTTGAGGGAATGAAGCCAGAGAACACAAGCCAATATCCCTGGACAGATATTGGTGCAGGCAGGTTGTTTGCGGACTTCTATAAAGAAATTCTCCGTTATGTTCCGGAACGCAGGATGTGGTTCTGCTACGAGGATGGTATCTGGAAATCAGATGTAGGAAATCTAAAAGCCATGAAACGATGTATGGATTTGGCAGACCTCCTTTATATGTATGCTTTGAATATAAAGGACGAGCATAAGCGTAAAGGCTACATCGATCACATTAAAAAGTGGCAGTCCCATGGCTACCGCGTGAATATCCTTAAGGATGCACAGGTTCACCATCCCATTTCCATTAAAAAGTTTGACTCTAGCCCTTATACTTTCAACTGCAAAAACGGCACCTTGCATATGGATACAGGCACCTTTTCCGGGCATTGCAGCGAGGATAAGTTGACAAAGATAACCCCTGTAAAGTTTGACCCGCAAGTTCGCTGCAAGCGTTGGGATTCATTCATCTATGAAATCACAAGCGGTGATGCAGAGAGAGCTAGTTTCTTACAGAAAATCCTCGGCTACGGCTTGACGGGAGATACCCGGCATGAATGCATGACCATCCTCTACGGTGCCAGTACCCGCAACGGCAAAGGGACGCTGTGCGAGAGTGTATTAAAGGTTTTTGGCAGCTATGGATGTTCGGCAAAGCCGGAAACCATCGCTATGAAGAACAGCACCAACAGTTCCCAGCCAAGCGAGGATATTGCCAGGCTTGCAAGAGTGCGCTTTGTGAATATACCGGAGCCGGGTAAAGGCTTGGTGCTCAATGCTGCGCAGGTAAAGAGCATGACGGGTAATGATACCATTAACGCAAGGTTCCTGCATGAAAACAGCTTTGATTTTAAACCTCAGTTCAAACTTTACATCAACACAAATTATCTGCCCGTTATTAACGATATGACGATTTTCACCAGTGGGCGTATCATCATCGTTCCCTTTGAACGGCATTTTGAGGAAGCCGAGCAAGATCGAACGCTGAAAGATGAATTTGCCAAACCGGAAGCACAATCGGCAATCCTCAACTGGTTGCTGGATGGTTATCGAATGCTAAATGCAGAAGGTCTTGCATTGCCCCAATCGGTAAAGAACGCCACTGCTCAGTATCACCATGACAGCAATAAAATCCAACTTTTCGTTGAGGATTGTATGGGACAGGACGGAACTGCCGAGGAGCGCACCTCAACCGTTTACGAGCGATACAGGCAGTGGTGCGGTGAAAATGGTCAATACCCGGAAAGCATGAAGAATTTCAAGCAAAGTCTTGCTGCCGTTGCCGAAGTCAAACGAAAGCGTCCACGCTCCGGCGGTGAGAAAACCACAATGGTTATCGGCTACAAGCTGATATCTGAATTCTTGACATAAACACATGGGGCATTATGTGGCAAATAAATATGGTTGTTTCAAAAATCAATATCTCTATAGAGGATTATATATATTTCCTGCCACAGCTTGCCCCACTGTGAACATGAAAGGCGGTGGTGCGTATGTGCTGAAAAACCTAACCCCCAGTTACCCTTAATTAAAAAATCAAAGGAGGACATGAATATGTCGCAAAATTACACTCTTATCACAGTCGGTCACGGTCGCTTGATTCCAAGCGAAACCACGATGACCGAAGAGCAGCTTCAGAAACGAACAGGCCAAAGTAGCGCTTTCTGGCTTACCCGAATTATGGATGGCATCTACCGTCTGAATTGCAAAAATCAGATTACGGCAGAGCATTGCGTAAGAAATTATCAGGTGTACTGTCCGCGATGCAAGCTCGTAATGGAACCTATATTCCCAGCAAACAAGCACGAAACCCCGGTCTACACCTGTAAAAAATGTAGTAAATAAAGGAGGATTATTACCATGTCAAACACAACCTACAAAACTGATTTCTGGAATATGATACGCAGAGGTCAAAATCTTGCCGGCCAGTATCGCGAGATGGCAGACACAACCACTGGAACATACTTGCTACCGGAAGAAGCTGATAACCTCTATAACGAGGCTCTCAATAAAGAAAACCTCTTCCGTAGGCTCGCTACTATAATACAAACACCTACTCTTGACAGCACTGTTCACGCTATTTCTGCTACTTCAGTAGCAGACTGGATACCACAAGGCAGCGCTATTCCAGAAGACAATGACACCTTCAGCCAATACGACTTTGAAGCATATAAGCTGGCTTCTATTGCCAAACTCCATGTTCACTTCATCGAAGACAAACAGTTTGATATAGAGAAATATCTAGTTAGAGACTTTGCCCGCCGATTTGGTAAAGCCGAGGAAAACGCCTTTATCAACGGAGATGGAAACGGACGCCCAACGGGAATTCTTAACAGCACAAATGGAGCAGATGTCGGAGTAACGACTTTATCTGCAACAGCAGTGACTCTTGATGAAATAATGAAGTTATTCCATTCCGTAAAGCCGGAATACCGTGAAAAGGCTGTATGGGTTATGAGCGACACCACAGCTCTGGCACTCCGTGCACTCAAGGACAATGGAGGAAACTATCTCTGGCCTGAGAATTCGACTAATCTGCTCGGCAGGCCTGTGATTATCTCAAACAATATGCCAACCATTGCCGCAGGAAATAAGCCAGTTGCTTTCGGCGACTTTTCCTATTATTGGATTGTGGAACGTATGCCGCTCACAGTAAGGCCATTGTTTGAAAAATATGTATTATCACAGCTTAAGGCTTATCTCGGTTACGAGCGTCTCGATGGCAAGTTGATTCGTCCAGAAGCTATAAAGGTACTTCAGATGATGGTGTAAAACGAGCAATTAAATACCTTATAAACGGTGAAAGTGTCCTAAACTCATTAAAAATAGGCACTTTCACCACCCCTTTGGGGCTATTACCCTATTTGAATCCGCGTTTTTTTATACGAAGCCCCACGCCGCTGTCCGCTTTAAAAAGCTGTGGAGATTTTACCTCCCCCTACCGGTCTATAAACAATATAAAGAGAGTAATGATTCGTTACACCATGTTGAAAGGAGGAATTCCAATGGATGAAAAGACCATCAGCGTAACCGAAAAAGTCATCGGTGACACGCTCTACATTATAGAATCAGCAGTCAGCAGCACCGCCAAGGAAACCGCTTATGACAAGCTGAAACGCATGATACTTAATGACACTGCAAGCCTTGAAATAAAGGCATCTTAGACTGAATAACTTGACTTCTTCACAGTAGTACGGGAATATAGAGTACCGCTTGAAGACTGTCGGAAAGGAGGTAAACATGAATAACAGACAGTCTTATACTACTGTGAAGAATAACGATAAAATAACTGCTCTGTACTGCCGTCTCTCACGAGATGACGAACTACAGGGTGATTCAAACAGCATTAAAAATCAGAAAAGTATTTTACAGAAGTACGCTGATGACAACGGATTTGCAAACACTGAATTCTTTGTAGACGATGGCTATAGCGGTACGAACTTCGATCGCCCGGATTGGCAGCGCCTTATATCTCAAGCTGAAGAAGGGAGCATCGGCACCATCATTGTAAAGGACATGAGTCGTCTCGGTAGAGATTACCTTAAAGTCGGTTATTACACCGAGGTATTATTCCCCGGCTCTGATATTCGATTTATAGCCATAAACAACAATGTGGACAGTGCCAATCAGCAAGACAGCGATTTTACACCTTTCCTTAATATCATCAATGAATGGTATGCCAAGGATACGAGCAAGAAAATCCGCTCCGTTTTTAAATCAAAAGGTCAATCTGGCAAGCCACTCTGCACCAATCCGCCTTATGGCTACATCAAAGACCCGGAAGATAAGACCCGCTGGATTGTTGATGAAGAAGCCGCTAAAGTGGTAAAAGATGCATTTCACTTGTGTATGCAAGGTTATGGCCCTACTCAGATAGCTAAAGAGTTTAGTAAACGCCGTATAATGAATCCAACGGCTCACGCAAAGGCAAACGGAATCAATATTCCGGACAACAGAGGCCATGACGATGATTATATCTGGAGAGGCAGTACAATCGTTCATATGCTTTCAAGGCAGGAGTATTTAGGACATACGGTAAACTTCAAAACCTATCGCAAGTCCTATAAGCAGAAAAAGCAAATGAAGAATGACCCGTCAGAATGGGTAATTTTTGAGAATACCCATGAAGCAATTATTGAAGAACCAGTGTTTGAGGTAGTGCAGAAAATCCGAGATGGCAGGCGCAGGCTTACACCAATGGGAGAAATGCCAATCCTCTCCGGTATGCTCTTCTGTGCAGACTGCGGTGCAAAACTTTACCAAGTGCGTCATAGAGGTTGGGAGCATGACAAGGAGCATTTCGTGTGTGCTACCTATCGTAAGATAAAAGGTGGCTGCAGTTCTCACCAGATACGCAATGTGGTCGTTGAGGAATTGCTTCTTGACGGTATCCGCCGGGTAACCGCTTATGCAAGAGACTATGAGGATGAATTTGTACAGATGGTTACCAAGAAAACAAGGACAGACCTTGACAAAAGTATGCGTGACGGCAAACGAGAATTAGAGCAGTCACAGGCTCGTATCAGCAAGCTGGATGATATTATCCAAAGGCTCTATGAGGACAACATCGAAGGTAAAATTTCCGATGAGCGTTTTGCTAAGATGACTGCTAACTACGAAGCCGAGCAGCATACCCTTGAAAGCCGAGTGGCAGAACTGAAATCCACTATGACTGAGGAAAAGGAAAGTGCACTGGGTGTAGGCCACTTCCTCACCTTGGTACGAAAGTACACAGACATAAAGGAACTCACAGCGGAGATTATCCGGGAGTTTGTTGAAAAAATCTATGTTTACAAGGCGGAGCGCATTGATGGAAAACGAGTACAGCGTATCAAGATTATTTATAACTGCATTGGCGAATTTGACCCACCGGTTTCTACATCCACATTAAAAAAAGAAAAATCGGCATAGCCGGTAACACATACCAAACTATGCCGATATTTTTCCGGGATTAAAAATCCCTAAGACGAACCCTCTAAAGGAGCATTTTTTATTTTACCCGATAGCAGTCATCCGTAACCCCACCTAAGCCTAAGAATCACTTAATCCTATATTATTTAATACAATAAAAACAATTATCTACTCCAAAATAAATTCTATCATCATAAATAAGTGGTGCAGTATAATTCCCTATTCCCCCTTCATACTTCCATTTAACTTCTCCAGTTCCCTTATCAAAGCAGTATATTCCATCATCACCGCTAACATAGGCCATTTTATTTGTAACAATAATGTCAGAAAGCTTTAAATCCTTATAATCCTTTTCCCATATAACCTTCCCATCATAAGAATCTACAGCACATATTGAAGTTCCGTTTGGTGTCTGCATACTGGCATAAATTATTTTATTATCTATAGACATACCTCTTATCGAACAGTTTTGAAAGTCCTTTTCCCACTTTCCCCCTCCAATGTAGGGCTCAAATTTTGTTATAAATCCTTCCCCATTTTCACTCCTATCCCCACAGACAAATATAAAATCGTTGCCTCCAGCTATATCATATATTTCTCCATTTGCATCAAAATCATATTGATCATTTCCCATATTAGTATCAATAGCCCTTATTTTTTCATTTGAAAGTTGGACAAAAAGATTCCCTTTATAAATAATTGGAGGCGACTTTAAAGATGTTCTTTTTAAATCAATACCCCTTGGATTATATTCAATAGGCTTTATCATGCTAACATCTTTAGTTTTTAAATTAAACTTATAGATATAAGCATTGAGATTATTTTCATTGATACCATCATCTATAAAATAAATCCTATCCTCACTTATAATTGGATATTTTATATCCCCTTCGTAAGATTTATTTTTGGAATTGAAAAACCACTTTTCCTCGCCATTTTTTAAATCCACAGCATGAAAATATGGATAGGAACCCGCTTCCCCGTAATACAATAATCCTTTATAAATTACAGGGCTTGATATCCTATTCGCCTTTAATCTATATTGCATCTTCCCATCTTTGCAATTTAATACATATATAGCATCTTTTCCTTTATTGCCTTTTTTCTTTGCTTTAAAGCATATAAAGTTATCCGCTAAAACTGGATAATTTAGTTCATATCCATCCTCTAGCTTAAACTTCCATACTATATTCTCAGGCTTATTTAATATACTTTTTTCCTTAATTGCATGACCCCCTTCAGGATTAAAGCCATACATATTAGTATATGATTTACTTTCACCCCCAGAGCAAGAGCAAAGTGCTAATAGAGAAATAAATAAAATTACGAATTTAAACTTATTTGAAGTTTTCATAATTCATCCCCCTATAGACAATTTTACATCATTATAGAAATATTTGGAACATTTCCATATATTATTACGTCATATAAATATAATAGAATAAAAAAATTAAGGGGGGACCCATATGAAAAAACTAATATCAATTATAATTACTGCAATTATGTTTTTTTCTATTTCAATAACAGCTTTTGCAGCAGAAAAGAACCTTATTGCTGTAAAGCCTAATATTGACCTTAAACAAGCAGTAGAAATAGCAAAAGAAAAACTGAATGTTAAAACTGAAGGCATGGAATTTAATAACAGCTATTATGAGCATGATAACAATAAAAGTGCATGGAACTTATCATGGAGAAACAAAAAAAATAATTATGAAGGCATTGAAATCGACGTGGATGCTGTAACAGGAGATATTCTAAGATTTTCAAAATGGGACTATAGTAAAAATGACAATTCAAAAATTCCTAAATATACAAAAGAAGCTGCTCTTAAAGCTGCAGAGGATTTTTTATTGAAGCTTGAACCAAATAAATATAAAGAAGTAAAATTTCTTAATGGAAGCAAATTTAGCAATGATTCCGATCTTTATTCTGCATATTATACATTTGCATTCTCAAGGCAAATAAATGGAATTAATTTTAGTCAAAATGGAATGACAGTAAATGTAAATAAAAACACCCTTGATATTTCTGAATATGAGCTTTCATGGGATAATAATGCTAAGTTTCCTGATAAAAATAATGCTATAAGTAAAGACAAGGCACAGGATATATATAAAAACAAGCTTGGTCTTGAGCTGTCCTGCCAATTAATCAATAAAAATGAAGGTGAGCTTGTTCCTATGCTTGTTTATTCCTTCAAGGATAAAAATGGAGTAATTGATGCTTTAACTGGAGAAGTTTTAGAAAATAATAATTACGAAATATTGAAAAGATATGCAATGGATGAAAAGTTCAGGTCAGCAGGTGGGGGAGGAACCAAAGAAGTTCTTACTCCTGAAGAAACTGCTTCTTTAGAAAAAAATTCAAAGCTTATAAAGCAGGATGAAGCTGTCCAAATATTAAAAAAATACCTGCCCATCAATGAAAAATATACACTTCAATCAGCAAATTTATATACAGATAGAAATAATAGCAATCCTACCTGGTTCATTAGCTATTACTTTAACAGCAAAGAAGGCTATGGCAGCATGAGAGGAGAGGTAGATGCCCTTACAAAAGAAGTTCTCTCATTTTATATAGAAGGGAACGAATTTTATCCAAAGGGAGAAAATATAAAACCCTCCTATTCAAAGGTCGCAGCAAAAGCAAAAGCAGATGAATTTTTAAAAACTATATGCGGTGAGAAATTCAAACTGACATCCTATGATGATAATTATAATGAAGATATAGATTATGGCTATATTAGAAACTATGATTTTCATTATACTGGCAAAATCAATGGTGTTGTATGCCCATTTGACTCCATTGTCGTTTCAGTAAATGCTTATACAGGAGAAGTTATGTGCTATAATTTAAATTGGAAAAATATTAAGCTCCCTTCAAAGGATAAAATTATAAGCCTTGAAAAGGCTAACAGTATTGTTTTCCAAAAGCTAGGCTTTGATAAAGAATATATAAAATATAAAAATGTAAAGGAAAAGGACTCAAAAGAAGAAATAAAACTTGCATATTTATTTGACAGCATACCAGGGGCCATTGATGCAAATTCAGGGGAACTCATCGACAGCATGGGAAAAACAATTAAAGAAATAAAGCCAATAATATTTAATGATATTAAAGGCAGTCCCTCTGAGGAAAATATCAAAATCTTATCAGATCTTAGGATAATTGATGATGAAACTGTGAACTTTAATCCATATGATTATATACTTCAAAAAGATTTTATAAAATATATGGTTAGATCCTTGGAGCCTTACTTTGTACTAACAAATGAAGATTCCTATGATGAGTATTATAAAATTGCAATAGATAGAAAATTAATATCTGAAAAAGAAAAAAATATTAATGGAAATGTATCAAAAGAATTTGCTGCAAAAATTGCTGTTAGGGCCTTAAACTTAGGCTATACAGCTGAACTTTCAAACATTTTTACTACTCCTTATAAGGATGCAGGAGATCTTGATGCAAAGCTTAAAGGATATGTTGCCATTGCAAATGAGCTTAAGATAATTCCAGTAAAAGATGGTTATTTGTATCCAAAGAACAATATAACAAGAGCAGAAGCTGCAGATATTATTGTTAACTACTTAAAAGTAAACTTAACCCTTAATGATTAAAAAGGGGTCTAATTTACTTTTTGCAATTAAATACTTAAAAAAAATTTTTACTATTATTCACAATTCTATTGCAAATGATAAAAAAAATGTTATAATCAAAATATAAATGATTTAACTAAAGACCCCGGTCCCTGTAATTTGGGAACCCTGAAGTCTTAAATCTGTTGTTAAATCAATAAACCCAAATTATAGGAGGTATTTTAACATGGCTGACAAAACATTAGTCTGCGAAGATTGCGGAAAGGAATTTATTTTCACTGAAGGGGAACAAGAATTCTACAAAGAAAAAGGATTCGAAAATGAACCAAAGAGATGCCCAGACTGCAGAAAAGCAAGAAAGCATCAGAGACAAAATAGAACAGATAGATAGTTTCGCAAATAAAAGGAGAGGTAATTCCTCTCCTTTTTTTTATTTTTATCCGATGGCTACCATCCGTAAATATCTAACGGCTGCTACGCCCCTGGATCGGTTCTTCTAAGGCTCGCTTCGAAAGAATGCCACTTATAAGAAGACTCCGCTGAGCGAGCCTAAGAATCACCTTATCCGATGGCTACCATCCGTAATATCTAACGGCTGNNCCATCTATGTCCATTATCTCCCCTGCAAAATAAAGTCCTTTTATAAGCAGGGATTCCATGGTATTTTTATTAATATCCTTAGTATCTATACCTCCTGCAGTAACTTGTGCTTCTGACCAAGATTTATATCCAGTAACTTTAAATGTCCATTCCTTTAATACCTTTAATATTGAGTTTATTTCTTTGTTTGATAAACTTCCACATTCTTTATGAATATTATCAATTTCTGCCTGTTTTAAAATTGAATTTATAAGCCTTTTATTTATAAATCCCACAAAGCTAAAGTCTAAAGGTTTTTCAGGGCTTATATAAAATTTGTTTTTAATAATATTAAAAAGCTCTTCATATTCAAATTGAGGAAACATATCAACGCTAATATAAGGATTACCGCCATTTTCAAGGGATTCAACTGCACTTCTGCTTAGCTGCAAAATTGGAGGGCCTGATATACCATATTCAGTAAATAGTACCTCACCAAATTCTTTTCTCAGCATCTTTTCATTACAGTAAACCTTAACTTCTCCATCAAACTTTACACCTTTTAATGATTTTAAAAATGGGGAACTTAACCTTAACTGGACTAAAGAAGGAATAGGTTTTATCAGCTTATGACCAAAAGATTCACATAATCTATAACCGCTTCCATTTGAACCTAAATTGGGACTAGCTTTCCCACCTGCTGCAATTATTACCCTATCTGCTTTAAAGCTTTTTCCATCCTTTAAAAATATATTAAAACTTTCTCCCTTCTTAATTATAGAGACAACCTCGCTGCCGCAGATTTCCTCAACATTTTGTTTATTCATTTCATATCTTAGTACATCGAGAACGCTTGAAGCCTGACCAGAATAAGGATATATTTTGCCTCCTTCTTCCACCCTGCAATTTATACCAAGCTTTTCAAAAAAATCTATCGTCTTATTTAAATCAAAATAGTTATAAGCTCCATTAAAAAATTCGACATTTCTCCCGTGATATCTTCCAATATTTATATTTGAATTTGTAAAATTACATCTCCCATTCCCTGTAGCAAGAAGCTTTTTGCCTACCCTATCCATTCTTTCAAATACTTTAACCTTTGCTCCATTTCTTGCTGCAGTAATTGCAGCAATCATTCCTGATGCTCCACCACCAATAACTGCTATATTTTTTCTATTATCCATAATTATCACCTACTTTAAATCCACTATAACCTATATTATACATATTATACATCAAAAAAAGATGGCTAAGCCATCTTCAATGTTTATCAAGCCAGTCTATTATGTCATTCATAACCTCATCCCTGTTAGTTTCATTTAAAATTTCATGCCTTGCATCCTTATAAAATTTGAATGAAACATCCTTAATGCCAAGTGATTTGTACTCATTTATAAGAGGCATTACAAGCTTTAAATTTTTTCCTACAGGATCTTTATCACCGCCAGTTACATATATAGGAAGATCCTTTGGAATCTTTGCCACATTACTCTTTTTGTGAGTTTCCAATAATCCAGGTAAAAAGTCACAGAAAAATTGTGCGCTAAATACTCCACCACAGTATGGATCATTTACATATTTATCTACTTCAGCTGTATCCCTGCTTAACCAATCAAAGTCAGTCCTATTTGGCTTAAATGCCTTATTATAGTTTCCAAAGGTTAAACTGTTCATTTTTTCGCTTTTAGCCTTCGGTCCTATTTTTTTAAATTCCTTTTTTGCTATCCTTGTTCCTACTTTTGTCTCAAAATCCTGTCTGCCAGCTGTTCCAGATAAAATAACTCCATTTATTGCCGAACCATATAGCGATATGTACCTTTGAGAAAGCATAGATCCCATACTGTGACCATATAAAAATAACTTAAGAGAAGGATTTTCTTTCTTAATTATCCCTGTTAACTGGTACATATCTTTAACCATCCAATTGTAGCCATCCTCTCCTAAGTAGCCCACATTTTCAAGACCCTCAGCAGTTCTCCCATGCCCCCTATGATCATTTGCATAGACAATGTAGCCTCTTTCATTTAGTCTTTTTGCAAACCTGTCATATCTTGCTGCATATTCTGCCATACCATGTGCTATTTGAACCACACCTTTAGGGCTTGTACCCTCTTCTAAGCCCCACTTATAGCCATATATCTTTTTCCCATCCGCAGCATCAAAATTAAAATCTATTTTATCCATAGTAATCCCCCCAACATAATTATTTTCTTCTAATTATATCAGAATTTTGTGAAAACTTCCAACGATTAAGATAAGGCCTTTTACAGCCCTTATCTCTTAACCACTACTTCATCATTTATCATTTCTCAAATATTTTTATCTTCAAGTCCTAATCACTAAAATGTAATTTATGTTAAACTTTCGGGCACTACTCAAGAGCAATATTCAAAATACACAATTATCGAGTAAACAGTCTAAGTACGAGAGCATATTATACTTCACAAAAACCTCTTTTCTTAGTGAGTCACCGCTTTCTCACCACCCTTCTAACCTTCCTAACCAAGACTGTTGACAAGAAAGGTTAGAAAGGTGACAAGAAGTGCCACTCGAAAGAAAGGTGCTTTTTCAGTGTATCCAGCATGGGCAACAACTGGGTGGTGAAAGTCCACTATGAGAAAGCTTTAAATACATTATCAAAACAACATATCCTTTAAATCATATGGGCTTATATTAGTGAAATCTTGGCAAAAAAAGAGGTATCACATTGGATACCTCGGCTGTAAAACCCTTATCTTTTAACTACCGCTTCATCATTTATCATTTTCCAAATATTTTTATCTTCAAGACCTAACCTCCAAAATGCTACACCGTCTGTTTTCATGCTGTATGCTAAATCAATCTTTGACTTTATGCTCCTGCTGTCCTCAAACCAAACCTCGTGTTTATTCCCATTTTCGGCAGTATAAGAAAACATCGGTGTTTGAGTTTTTTCATCAAATATAATTTGACTGCCATATTTTTGAGCAATACCAATAGCTATGTCATAAGTTACATATTTAGCATCACCTGTTGTCAAATTAAAATCAAATCCAAATACAGAAACATCAGAGAAAACCTTATTGCTTGGCATCTTAGTTATAGTATACTTAAGAACCCTTTCCATCCAGCCTATAGATACTACAGGTCCAGGCCCTGATCCCGGCCAGCCGTGCTCATTATAAAGCATTACTCCAAACCTATCTACAGCCTTCCCTATAGCAGCATAATCAAATGCATTTGAAAAAGGATTCAGCATGGCATCTGATGCCCTCGATGGAACAGAAGATGTAAGTATATATCCCTGCCTTCTTAAAGCTGCTCCAAGCTCTGCATATAAAAGGGAAATGTTCTTCGAATCTTCAAAATATACATCTTCAATATCAAGATTAGCTCCATCAAAGTTAAAAGTTTTAACTAAGTTTAAAACGCTTTGTACAAACTTATTCCTATTTTCAGGAGAAGATACTACTGATCTTACAACATCCTTAGAAGCTTTTACTCCTCCCGGCTTATAAAGTAAATTATGAATTACAGGCAATATCCTTACGTTATTTCTATGAGCTATAGCTACTAATGTCTTTACATCATTATCAGTAAAATTACCGAACTTTTCTACTTCTCCTATGTTTGTCTGACTAAATCTGTACATAAAAAGTGCAACTTCAGACATTAAATTTTTATTTGTATTAAAGGATGTAAAGGATGATGGCAGCCCTGGTCCTTCTTCTAATACGTAAAACCCTACTATTGAAACTATAGGTTTCGTTCCATCATAAACTTTCATTGTAACAGCACTTTTTGACATCCATCCATCATTGCCATTAAATATTTTAACCTTGTACCATCCATCAGAATAACCTATTACCCTAACCCTTGCACCTTCAGAAAACTTTGCCATAACTGTACTGCTTGTTTTTCTCTCTTTATAAACAGGAGTACCATTTAAATTCACAACAACCTCTGTATATGCAGGAATTATTAATTTTTGCCCAATGTCTAAATTTGTACTTGTAAGATTGTTTAAACTCATTATGCTTTCAACTGTTGTATTAAACTGTGATGCGATTTTATAAAGACTATCCCCTTTTTTTACTATATATACTCGCGGCTCAAAAGCCATTTACGGCTCCTCCAAACAAATTAATATCTATATATACTATGCATAATATTTTTTATTTGTGTAAAAAAGTCTTTTAATTAAAGATATTTAATCTTTTAAATCTGAATAATATAATAAAAAATTATAAATAATATATATAAGATATCAAATTATTCATCTGATATTACATATAATGGGGGTGAAAATATTAATGCATAGCCTAATCTTAGGCTATGCATTAACATTTTAAGTGCTACTGTAAACTTTTAAGCTAAAGCTTACCACCAAAACTTCGGCAGGGGTAGGTCCCCCAAAGCAGAAAAGCAAAGCCCCACCTTATAAAAGGTGAAGCCTTGAAAATAGATAAATAAGCTTTAAGCTTAATCTAACCCCATGGACTTAGATATACCATCCCCTGTCTTATAAATATATAATCTGTGAAGTGCTCTTGTCATTGATACATAAAGAAGTTTTATATCAAGAGGATTATCCTCATATTTTTCCTTGATATTTACAATGAATACTGCATCAAATTCAAGTCCTTTAACAAGTTGACATGGAACAATAACTACTCCTGCATTATAAAGAGATTTCTTGCCATCTATTATTTCACATTTTATATCTGTGTTCTTATCAAAATAAGCTTTTACAGTGCTGCATTCCTTCTCAGTTTTGCATATAACTGCAATGGATTTAAAATCCTCATTTACTACAGCTTTAATTTTGGCACTTAACTCTTCTAACAGCTTTTTCTCATCAGTATAATTTTTTATCACAGGTTTTTCACCGTGCCTTATTACAGGTTTTGCAAGTATAATATCTTTATTTTTAAGCCTTTTTATTACTTTGTTTGCAAGCTCCATTATTTCAACAGTAGTTCTATAACTTTGCTCAAGTGTGACATAACTTGGATTATCCTTTTCAAAAACTGCTTCCATCATATCTTCCCAGTTATCAATCCCTCTATAGGAATGAATTCCCTGGGAAATATCGCCTAAAATAGTGAACATATTCGTGTTTAATACTTCTTTTAAAGCATAAAATTGAAATATACTAAAATCCTGTGCTTCATCTATTACTACATTTTTAATTATTATCTTTTTGTCAAATCCAATTACTTTGTGCTTTAAATATAAAAGTGCAGCTAAATCTTCAAACTCTATATGTTTGCTATACAGCATTTCTGTAGTTTTGCTGCATAAATATTTAAGTTTATCCTCATTTAAATTCCCATCTGAATATTCATTTATTAATTCTGCATTTCTCATCAAATTAGTGTAATAGTAAAAAACATTTTCCTTGGGAAATTTATCTAAGTAATCATCTATTGCATTTTTTATTTCACTTTTAGCTCGCTTAAGCTTGCTGTCCCTTTCATTCATTAACCTAATAAGCTGAGGTCTTTTTCCCTCCATAGGGACATTTAATTCTCTTATTTTATTTAAAGCCCTATCGTAACTAAACTCAATATTCCTTGGAATATTATCTTTAATTCTGTTTAGTTTATTTCTTAAACTTTTCTTTAATTCTTTTATCCTTTTATAAAAAGGAAGATAGGTTAAATCCTCAAGAAACATCCTGTTTATTTCTTCATAAGTAAGAAGAACTTTTCCGTAAACAACAAAGTCTTCCTTTGGAACAAAATCTTTTTCAATATCCTTTATATATTTATCTATTATATCCTTAAACTCCATAGAGCCTTTAAACTTACAGGCCCAAACGATATTTTCCTTTTCCTTCTCATCTTCACCATTTATAAGATAAGTTAGCTTTTTATCTGAATCCGTAACCCTGTATTTCCTACCTATAAGGTCTAAAACAAAATCAGTATATGTAGTTTGTAAAACCCTTTCAACTCCAAGATCAGGTAAAACATTTGATATATAATCAAGGAATAATTTGTTTGGTGCTAATATCATATAATTTTCAGGATAAAGCTGGTCTTCATAGGTATATATACAATAAGCTATCCTATGAAGGGCAATGGTAGTTTTTCCGCTTCCAGCCACTCCTTGAACAATAAGAGGCCTCCCAAGATCAGCCCTAATTACCCTATTTTGCTCCCCTTGAATTGTAGCTGCAATATCCTTTAATTTATCTTCAGCATTTGCTTCAAGAGATGCTTGAAGAAATTCATCTGTAGTTGTAATATCTATATCTGAAAAGTTAATAAGCTCACCTTTATCAATAGTATATTGCCTTTTTAAGTACATCTCTCCACTTAATGTTTCATTTCCTACCTTATATGTGTTATGCCCCAGCCTTCCTTCATAGTACACATTTGCAATAGGGGCCCTCCAGTCAACTATTATCTGTTCTTTTTTTTCTGCATCATATAAAGATGCCTTTCCAATATAAATTTTATTTACTTCATCCTTTTTTTCTATGTCAATATCTTTATCCTTTGAATCATCGTCTATCTTAAAATCAATTCTTGCGAAATAAGGCTTATCCTTAACCTTTTTATATTCATAATAATTCTTATCAGCCATTTCAATTATGTTATTAGCTATAAGAAGATTTATATATGCGTCACTGCTGTCCTCTGTCTCATCTGATGACATTATACTTCTTATATTCCCCTTATTGATTTCCTTAAACTCCTCTACAGCCTTAATGGTCTTGTTTAAAAAGTCCTTGGTATAATCAAGCCTATTTACTTCTTCCTTATAATCCTTGTGTTTTTTAATTTTTTCATTAATCTTAGATCCCATAAGAGTATCTCCTATTTATATGCTAAAATTTAAATCAGGTTAATATTATACCACTACAATATATTCTAATCAATTTTTATCGCTAGGAACCACAAATTGGAAGGTACTAGCTTCAAAAATTAATAGCGAGCTCTTAAGCTTTAGCTTACCACTGAAACTTCGGTGGGGGGCTTTGCCCGCCGAAGCAGAAAAGCAAAACTCCACCTTATAGAAGAATGGAGTTCTGAAAATAAATAAACCGACAATGTCGGTTTATTTTAATGAAATGCTGCCATTTCTATTTTTTATATTAATATTTGTATTTACATTTCCTATCCTTTGTTCAATAGATTCTTCATTGGCATCCTTTTTAATATTTAAGTTTAAGCTGCTGTTGATATTTCCATACTTTGTATAAATACTAAAGTTCCCTTCTTGACTTTTAGGAATACTTAAATCTATGTTGCCGTATTCGTTTACTATGTCTATATTCCCTTTTAAAACTTTACTGCTTTCCAAAGTTATATGCCCATTTTTATCACTTATAGTTACTGAGTCCTTTGGATTTGTAATGCTAATATTTCCATACTTGTTTTCTATATTTATCCCCTTACCTATATCCTTGATGCTAATATCCCCATTTTCATCGCTAAGCCTTAAGCTGCCCGATACATTTATAGCGTCAACTTCTGAGTACTTTGTATCTATTACAGCATTTCCACCCACATTATCTAATTTTATATTTCCATTTTTATTTGTTATTTCTGCATCACTTTTTACATTTTTAGCTGTAACATCTGCATACTCATTTTCAACCTTTAATGAATTAACACCTTTAACATCTATATTACCATTTCTATTATATATCTTTGTGTCTCCTGAAACGTTAGATACATCTATATCCCCATAGGAATTTCTGGCCTCAAGATTACCCTTAACAGAATCTATGCTTATTTCCCCATGAGTACATCCAATAGTAGTATTTTTAGTTATATCTGCAGCACTTACATTGCCATATTTATTATTTATTTCAACCTCAATGCCTTCAGGAATATATATAGTATAATTTACATTTATTCCGCTTATCTTCGTCCTATCTTCAAGATACTTTTGAATATCAGATTCCACCTTTAAAGTACTCTCATCAGTTATCTTTACAACTGAATCTGAAACCTGTTTTGCAAATTCCCTATCGTTATTTCTTATTTTTATATTTGCCTTAATACTTATTTCTTTTCCTTCACCTTTATTTACCCTTACATTTCCAAATTCATTTATTATAAGCAGCTTTTGCTTTCCAGCTGAATCAATTTTAAATTCTTTTTCATAAACATCTTCATTCTTGTAGTTAGTATTAAAATACGGCATATCTATTTTCAAGCTGAAGGGATAGCTCCTACTAATTTTTTGTCCACAATCAATGCCAAAGCTTACTAAAAGTATTACTATAATAAAAAATATACTCCACCCATCAAATAGAGTCCTACTAGTTTCTGTTTCATTCTTTTTAAGATTCCCTGATAAAAGAATTTCAAGCCCAAAAATTATAAATGTTAAAGGCCACCATTTCCCTATAAAAGCTGCTGCTGAGAATTTTAATATTTTACTTAATATTAATATAAGTCCATAAGAAACAAGCAAAACTCCAAGAGTAAATCTTCCAACCTTCCTCACTTTCATTGTTTCAAATCACCCCCATCCGTATTGGATTTAGAAGAGTTAGAACTTTTAATGAGCTTTATCCCTATAATTATAAAAAGAGCTGAAACTATTACAGTTTGAACGTACTCCCTTATATGATAGTCTATCATTTTTTCAATTTCAGGAAGTACAATTCTCTCAAAAAGTGCTATTATACCAATGACAATAAATGCATATCCCCATATCTTACTTTTATCTTTAGGCATAAGCTTTTCCTTATCAAGCCAAGAAAACATTGCTATATCCTCATCTGATAATTTTTCTTCACTATCTGCCTTGTACATTACATCAAAGATACTATAAAACCATATTATTGGCAGCATAATTAATAATATACTGATTTTCAGCCAATCCGATAGATATATACATAAAAAAAACGTAGTCATAAGCTCAAGGCCTTGGTTAAAAAGTTTTAAGTACATATGTCCTGCTCCGGGAACTACAGATAGAAGCATAGCAATAATCTTTCTGTTTTGCTTTTTAACTTCATCACTATTATAATTATCATATAAATTACCTGAAGTGCCTTCAGGCTCAACACTTTTAAGCCTCATCTTATTAAGAAGTGACATACTGTCTACAAGTGATAAAAGCCATATTATAGGTAAAAATATTGCAATTACATCAGCCTTACTGAAACTAAAAACTTCATCAAATAAAATAAGCATAAATATATCTGCAAAAAATGCAGTGAAAAATATTAAACCTCTTGACATAAACCCAAGATACATATGCCCCATACCAGGAACAAAGGATAATAGAAATGTAACAAATTTGCTTTTATTATTATTCAAACTAACAACCTCCCTTATTTTCCTTTATAATCTTTTAAATTTGAATTTTCGTTTAAAATTCTGTCTGTCCAGCCATTCATAAATACCTGCTCCATTTTGTTTACAGGATTTATAAAACTCTCTGTGATTTTAAGAACATTTGATTGATATGAACTGAATACCCCTCTGGCTGTAAAAAATATAGTTATACAAGCAGCTGCTGCATAATATATAAATAAATCCGGAATATATCTTTTATTCTTTTTAATGGTTTTTTCTTCTTTATATATCTTATTCATAACTGAATCCGTAAAATTAGATGATACCGTTATTTCCTTTTTTGAAGCTTCATTTTCAAGGGTACTAAGGTAAAGTTCAAGACATTTATCACAGCTTAACATATGCTCTTCCATGTTGTCCCTTACTTCATCAGTAAGATTATTATCTATATAATCCTGCCATTCAGTTAAATTATAATGTCTCATTCTCTTCCTCCTCCCACTTTTCTCTTAAAATTTTTCTACCTCTGTATAATCTCGATTCTACAGTTTTTATGCTTACGTTTTCTTCCCTTGCAATTTCCTCATAGGTTTTACCCTGCATATAGTATTTTTTTATTGTTGAAATATACACTTCCGGAAGTGTATACAGTATGTTTCTAAGCCTTTCTTTATCCTCATTTTCTATAATTTTTTCTATTATAGGTTTGTCATCTGCAATTATGTATAAATTTTCATCTTCTATATTTACTTCATGAATAAGCTTTTTCTTCATTTTCCTCTTATAATCTATACATTTATTGGCAGCAATCCTGCCCATCCATGTTTTAAATCCTCTAAACTCATAGCTTTTAAGGGAGCGGTAGACTTCTATAAAAGCCTCCTGTGCCATGTTTTCTGCTTCATCTTTATCCCTCAATATATTAAAACATATTGCAAAAATATATGCTTTATATATTTCAACAAGCTGCCTAAATGCTTCGCTGTTTCCATTTTGAGCAGCTTGAATTAGTTTCATATATTTTTCTTCCATAGCCCCCTCCTTTCCCCGCTTACTAATATAGACGTTAATAATTCCCATTATACTGCATTAATTTTTAAAAGGATTCATATATAGAGATATGTTAAATTCTGACCTATAATGCTATAAAGGAACGCATTAGCGTTCCTTTATAAATTTATATGCACTTTTTAAAAGCTCCCTTGTGTTGTCGTAGGAGACAGCTTTTAATGCTTCCTCATACTGAAGCCACTGATAATCTTCAATTTCTTCTATTTGATAATTTACTTTGCCATCTTCCGCTTTAGCTACAAAAAATACCACTTCTTTTATAACGCCCTCCTTTGGAGAGTATTCCATCGTATACCTAAAATCACCCATTATTTTAACATTAAGACCTGATTCCTCAAAAACTTCTCTTAGTGCTGTTTCATGTTCAGTTTCATCATTTTCTACATGTCCCTTAGGAAAACCCCAATGACCGCCATTTATATGCTTTAAAATTAAGAATTCCATTTTATCATTATTAATTCTATAAACTACAGCACCGCAAGATTTTTCATGTTTCATACTACCCCTTCTTTCGCTATTTATATGCAAAAAATGAAATAATGTTCATATTAATTATACTTTTTTAAAATTTATTTATCTATGGAATAATTTTTTAAATTTAACTAAAAATAAGCTTAGGAGGTGTTTTACATGAGCGTAAATTTATCACAAAAAGAAAGATCACTATTAACTGATTTAAAGGGTCATGAAGAAGTTTGCATAGAAAAATATTCTAACTATGCAAATCAAGCAAATGACCCAGAATTAAAAAATATGTTCAATACTCATGAAAGCGATGAAAAAGATCATCTTAACACAATTAACCAAATTTTATCAGGAACTGTCCCATCTATGGGGGCAGGAGGAGGGGTAGGAGGAGGGGCAGGAGCAGCTGGAACATCAGGGACATCGAGGACAGCAGGGACAGCTATGCCTAAAACTTCAAATATGCAAAGTCAAGGAAAATCTACAGGTATGAATAATGCAGATGCTTCCTCCCTTTGTAAGGACCTGCTTATGACAGAAAAATATGTTTCAAATTCTTATGACACTTCTATATTTGAATTTAAAGATACTGGTGTCAGAGACGCTCTAAACCATATACAAAAAGAAGAACAAAAGCATGGAGAAGATTTATATAACTATATGGCTAAAAATAATATGTACAATATGCAGTAAAAATATTGTATATATAGCATTGGGGGTATAAAATTGGCGAAGGATTTAAATAAAGAAAAGCATCAAGAAGAAAATGCCAACAGGATTGATGAAATAGTAAACATTGCTGAAAAACATGCACGAACAGAAAGGCACTTAGAAAAAGATCTTCCTTTTACGTCAGATAGAGCTGTTAAAAATGCAGAGGAAATTCAAAAAGAAAGAGAAACTAAAATAGAACATCTTAAAGACATTGTAGCTTATGGAGATCATAGTGAAGACAATAAGGATAATATTTAATAACTCATGCAGACTTATCCTGCCAGGAATTTCTATTGACATATTTTAGCTAAAAGTATATTATATATTAATATATAGTAAATCCTATGAAAAGAAGCAAGTAAGTTTGAATACATGCTCAAAGAGAGCTGCAGAGAGTGAAATTGCAGCAGTTATGCTCAAACTGAATGGGTCTTTAAGGAGTTAGGTGAAAATAAGTAGCCTAAAACGTATGCTCCACGTTACAGGAGCAGGATATGATTGTATCTTAAGAGAGGGATTTTATCCCTGAATTTAGGTGGTACCGCGATATTTCGCCCTATGGATTTTTCCATAGGGCGTTTATTTTATATAAATTAAAAAGGAGGATTATTAACATGGATGAAAAAAAGAAAGTTCTTTTTAGCGCAATAAAACCATCAGGAGATTTAACTCTTGGAAACTATCTTGGAGCTATAAAAAGCTGGGTAAAAATTCAAGACGATTATGATTCATATTTTTGTGTAGCAGACCTTCATGCAATAACTGTAAGACAAGAGCCAAAAGATTTAAGATTTAGAACTCTTGAAATACTTGCTATATATATAGCGTCAGGCATTGATCCTGAAAAATGCACACTTTTTATACAATCCCATGTGCCTGCTCACTGCGAAGCAGGATGGCTTTTAAGCTGCTTTACCTATATGGGAGAGCTAAGCCGTATGACTCAGTTTAAAGATAAATCCAAAAAATTAGGCGACAGCATAAGTGCAGGACTTTTTAACTATCCAGTTCTAATGGCAGCTGATATATTGATTTATAACTCTGATTTAGTTCCTGTAGGAAAAGATCAGCAGCAGCATTTAGAGCTTGCAAGAGATATTGCTATAAGATTTAATAACCTTTACAGCCCTACGTTTACTATCCCAGAAGGCTATACCCCTGAATCTGGAGCTAAGATAATGGATCTTCAAGACCCAACGAAAAAAATGTCAAAATCAGAGGAAAACCCAAATGGATATATTTTAATCTTAGACAAACCAGAGGTAATAAGGAAAAAAATCTCAAGAGCAGTTACAGACACCGTTGGTACTGTTAAATACTGCGATGAGCAGCCAGGAATTAAAAACCTTATAAACATTTTAAGCGCTACTACAGGAAAAACTCCTTCAGAAATTGAAAAGAGTTATGAAGGAAAAGGATATGCACAGTTTAAAGAAGATGTAGCTGATGCAATTATAAATGAGCTGTCTCCAATACAAGAAAAAGTAAATGAGCTTCTTAAAAATAAGGATTACCTTGAAGGAATCTATAAAAAAGGTGCAGAAAAGGCTAGCTATGTAGCAGCAAAAACTTTAAGAAAGATGCAAAAAAAGATAGGATTTATACCAAGGTAAGGCGATTCTTAAAAAAGCAAATCCAGGAGCATAACGGAGCTGTTGTAAAATAACATGATTATGAAAAGTGGTAGGGAACGGTCTTGACCGTTCCGTTGAGGACGAACGAAATTTTGGGGAACGGAACGGTGCCAACACCTAGTAGCAGTTCCCTTCTGTAACATTTGCAGGACAATCTAAATTTGGTGCGGCGGAACGGTCAAGACCGTTCCCTACAGTTTACCCGGCACCTTTTACCTTAAGTATCAAAGTAAATGGGGGGCTATTTAAATAGCGGCCCCTATTTTTGCTTTATTGTGATGTTTCCAACCCCTGCTTCTACATCTACCTCCATCTTGTTCTTTGCATTTTCATAGGAATCATTTATGAAAGTATTACTGCCCTGTATTTTGAATCCATCAGCATTAATTTTGCCAACACCCTTTGCTGCACTAACTTTAACGCCCATATTTTTGGGCACATATATAGTTGTGTTACCTACTCCACCCTCAACTTTAACATCTACATCATTTTTATAATGCCCTGAAGCATCAACTTTTATATTTCCAACTCCTGCTTCTATAATAAGCTGCTTTAAATTCATATCTGAAAGATTTAAGTTGCAATCTCCAACTCCAGCTTCCAAATCAATAGATAAAGGAATATCCTTATTCAAGCTGACATCCCATTGATTTTTAACCTTACTTCCATCCATACCATTAAATGACCCTCCTGGATTGCTTATCTTTAAATCACCCTTATCTCCTGTTTTAGAGTAATCAATCTCCGGCTTCCACCTTTCCACATTATAAGTAAACTTCGCATCTAAGATCTTATCGCAGCTGCCCTTAACCTCAAGTTTTCCAACACCCATATTAAGATCTACTTTTAATTCCTTTTCACCACTTACATCAATGGCTTTATCTTCTTTTTTAGTTTCCCCAACAGTAGCAGAATTGTTATTATCCCCATTTGCATTTATAGTAATTGTGCATGAACTAAAGACTAATGAAATTAAAATTATAGATACAACAAGAAGATATTTTCTTTCCATAAAATCCCCCCGCTTTCTTAATATTTAATAATTTATTCTCATTAAACTTATAATTCCAATTTGTTATCAATAAGGTATGCAGTTCCACAGAAAAATCCTGCTCCTTCAATTAAATTCAAAATTAGTCCCACAAGATTTATTGTTGTAATGCTATTTTGTATATCCCCATTAATAAAAGCCCCAAAATTAAAATGGCCTTGAATATTATAATTTATATTTATTGCAAGATTGCTTGTAATAACATCATTAAATTTCCCTAAAATAACGCTTATTACAATAAAAGTGATAAATGCTATAAGCTTTTCATGCTTTTTTATAGGAATAATGGATTTCCCAAGGACCATAGAAAAATATACAATGCATAAAGAAGCTGCTACTTTAATTGTCCAATCTAAAATAGATAAATCAATCGCCCCCGCAGGTATTTTAAAATCAAATAAATTAGATAATCCGCTCATCTTTAAAGTCCTAACAAAAACACCATAATATATAAAACCATAAAGAGCCATTGAAACTAAAAAAACTAAAATTAAAGAAACAATGAGCCTTGAGCCTACAATAGAATATCCGCTTTGNNCAATCTATTATTGTAATTACAATAACTGCAATAGTTAATGCCATTATAACAGCATCATTTACACTAAAAAATAAGAAATTCATTTTTGTACTTACTAAAATAAACATAATCAATATTGAAACCAAAATCCCAATTAAATCTTTATATATAGATTTAAACTCATACTTTATAAGTGAAAACATTATTTAAACACCTCCCTGAATAGTTCATCAATGGACATATTTCTTTCATTTCTAAGCTCCTCTGCATCACCTTCAAGAACAATTTTACCCTCACTTATAAAATACACATCATCAAAAAGTCTTTCAATTGCGCTTACCTGGTGAGTTGAAATAATCATCGAGCTGTCCTCTCTGAAGCTTTGAATAATAGTATCAATTATTTTTTCTCTTGTAGTAGGGTCTACACCACCAAGGGGCTCATCTAATATATAAAGTTTTGCCTTTCTTGATATTGTAAGAGTAAGATTGAGTTTTTCCATCATTCCTTTTGAAAGGCTGTTTATTTTGCTTCCCCTATCAAGCTTCATGAAATCAAGAAGCTCATAAGCCTTTTTTTTGTCAAAATCCTTGTAAAAATCCTCGTAAAAATTCACTGCATCGTCAATTTTCATCCACTTATATAAGTAATCCTTATCAGGGAGATATGAGACTATAGACTTTGTATATAGCCCTACTTTGCTTCCGTCTATTAAAAGCTCTCCAACCTGAGGTCTTAAAAGGCCTGCTGCAATCTTCATAAAAGTAGTTTTTCCGCTTCCATTAGGCCCTAAAAGTCCAACAATTCTTCCTAACTTTATATCCATATCAAGTCCATTTAAAGCTATCTTTCCTGAATAGGCCTTCTTTAAGTTTTTAGAAACTAATATGCTTTCCATTATATCCCCTCCTCCTTAACTCTTTTAGTTATAATATTAATAATTTCTTTCCCATCAAAGCCCAAGCTCTTCATCCCATTTATAAAGCTATTTATAGTCTCACTTGCCATCTCATTTTTTAGCCTTCTAATCATATCGTTATCGTCATTAACAAAGGTTCCCATTCCCCTTTGGGTATAAGTGATTCCTTCCCTTTCAAGTTCTTGGTATGCTCTTTGAATTGTGTTAGGATTTACTTTAAGGTTTTCAGACATCTCACGAACAGACAGCAATTTATCCCCTCCCCTTAGTTTTTTTGTCACTATATCAAGCTTAATTAAATTCATAATTTGCACATATATCGGCATTTGATTGCTAAAATTAATATCCATAAATTCACCCCCTGTTGTATAGATCTAGTGTACTAATAATATAGTACACTAGTAGTATATAAATGTCAACAGATATAAATCGAGTAGGAGGTAGATA